>JALGWK010000222.1 GCA_025774205.1 bacterium | reverse complement strand
CGATATGAAGTAGAAGACATAGATGATGGAGGAGTACCAGAGCGGGTGCAGTCTCGCCGGCGCGATCAGAAAGAGCGAACCGAGTGAAGACTGATGCAGCGTCGAGAGGACGATGCCGGCGATCACCAGAGGGATGGTGATCTTCCTCAGGAACTTAAGGATCCGCTGGAATATCGGACGGCCGAAAAGCGGGTGTTCAAGGACCACCGGCGCGAACTCGAGGGAGAGCACGGTCAGGTAGAGCATCACGCAGACGGCCACTTCGAACAGCACCGAGTGGTGCTGCCAGTAGATCATGGGATGCCAGATGTTCCACGGCAGACCCAGGTCATAGAGGAGTCCCACCGCGACGGCAAGGTAGCCCAGCAGGGCGGTCAGGATCGCCGGACGCACACACGACCGGTATTTCTCAAGACCGAATATGTATACGGTCGCGGCCATGACAAATCCGCCGGCTGCCAGCGCCACTCCCGCCATCACATCGAACCCGATCCACAGGCCCCACGGCGACGCATCGGACAGATTCGTGACCGCACCGAGCCCCTGAGAGAACCGGACCGCCGAGACAGCCACCAGAATCCCCACAGACGCCCACAGGAACGATTTCAGGATCGTCAGTCGATTAAGCATTGGTCTCTTCATCCTCCGGGGTCATCGGTGTCTCGTCTGGTGTCATCGATGTCTCATCACCTGCCTCCTCATCGGAAGCAGGGATCGCAGGATCGTCGACCACGGTCGTCCCTCCATCACCGGCCAGTGAGGCGAGCTTCATGCGGCGGTTGATCACCCAGTACGCTCCGCCCATGAAGGCACCCATCCCCAGTATCACCGGTGGCACCTTGCTTAATGACTGCCAGGTCAGATCGGGTAACGCCTCTGTACCGAGATCTGGTTTCCACGAGAGAAAATCGAGCGGAATATCGGAGACATAGAGGACCGAGGTCCCGCCCACTTCATGCTCCCCGAAGATCCGATCGATGTATGTTTCCGGATCGGCCGCGATGCGTCTATCGGCCTCGGCCAGCAGGTCAGAGCGACTTCCGAAGACCGTAGCCTCCTGGGGACAGGCCTCCACGCAGGCGGGGATCCCGCCTTCGATGAGACGGTGATGGCACATGGTGCATTTATGTACCAATGGCGTCGCTTTATCCCAGTCGTAGCGGGGAATCCCGTACGGACAGGCGAGCATGCAGTAGCGACACCCCATGCACCGGTTCGAGTCGTAGATCACCGGTCCTTCAGGACTCTTCTGCATGGCCCCGACCAGACAGGCACTCACGCAGGCTGGTTCTTCACAGTGGCGGCATTGCTGCAGAACGAAATGGCCGCCGGGACGGCGATGCACCGTGCAGTTCCGTGTGGCCGAGAGGGAATCAATCGCACCCTGTCCCTGCCACGGCCGGTCCTTGCCGAGCCCGTTTTCTTCCTTGCAGGCGGCGACGCATTCTTCACAGCCGACGCAGCGGGTCGTGTCGATGAGGATCGCTGGAGAATCAATCATATCGGTTCATTCGCTTTCCCGAGGGCTTCACCGACCCGGCTTCCCGATTCAGACGGGAAATGCCAGGCGAGTTCTGAGACGATCTGTGTTCCCGGCAGGAGCACCATGTGACTGAGCTTGGTGATCGGGATCAGGAAGAAGAGGAGATCACCGCTCAGAACGTGCAGAAACAGCATGAACTTGTGAGAAAAGGGGTTCCAGGCGGGATGCATGACCAGGAATCCCGTGGCGAAGGGAATCGCGACGATCAGCGGCATCACGAAATCCTGGAACCGGCTCAGTCGCCGTGATTCTTTGAAGAGGACGCGTTGGATCACGATCGTGACGGCCGCAATGACGGCCACGATGGTCAGGATGGTCGAGAGCCCGTTGGGCAGGGCCGGCCAGGAGATACCGATTCCCCGCTCCCAGAGAGCAATATGTCCGGCCAGGAAGATCGGGACGAGAATGATGGAGATATGGAAGATGAGTGTGTTCAGACCGTAGAGCAGGCGGTTCTTCAACCCCTGGATCAGGAACAGCCATTTCAATGTGGCACGTACAACCTGGCGGGTCGGGATGGTCTGGTCACCTGCCCGTCGGTAGGTACGGATGATCCCCCAGAGGGTGATGGCGACATGGCGCCCCAGACCGAGCACCATGAACGCCAGTCCCGCCCAGAAGACAGGTCCTCTCAGCCATTGCAGCAGAACGTCGAAGGTCATCACGCTCACTCCTCCTCTCCGGTAGTCTCGGGTTCGGGGGCTTCATCACTCTCACCCGGCTTCGGGACTCCGAAGTCGATCACTTCGAGCAGCAGGTCGTGCAGTCCAACGACCCGGACCTCCTCCAGATCATTGTCCTCGCAGACCTCCTTGAGCTGTTTCTTGCAATTCGCGCAAGGGGAGACGAGGTAGTGTGCGCCGGTGGCGCGGATCTGTTCCGCTTTCTTCCTTCCAAGAGGGCCGGTACGGAATGCCCGTATCTCATCGATCGAAACCGTCCCCCCCCCTCCCCCGCAGCAGTAGTTCTCGGTGCGGTTCGGCGTCATCTCGACGAAGTCCTCGCAGATCGCCTTCAATATTTCGCGGGGCTCTTCAGTTATCCTGCCGGTTCGCGCGATATTGCACGGATCGTGGTAGGTGACCCGTTCCTTGATCTTCTGATCTTTCAGCGGGATCCTGCCGGCCATCAGCATCTCGTGGGCGTACTGCAGGCAGTTGACCACGGGAGGCGCTTCGGGGCCGCCAAAGGTCGGGATATACCAGGCGGAACGTGTCGCGTGCCCGCACTCACCCACCAGAACTTTCTTCCCGTTCAACCGGTGGACCTCGCCGATGACATTGTTGACGATGCGCTCCATCATGCGGTCACTGTAGAAGAGCCCGTAGTTAATGCCGTCGTAGTTCCCGGTCCCGATCGTCCACGACCCACCCGTGACATGCATCACGGCGGCATTCCCCATCAGGGTGTCCGCTTCAAGCAGGTAGTCGGACACGGCCGGGAAGAACACGAACTCGGCGCCCTCGACATCGAAGGGAAAAGCGATCTTCACGCCATAGAGTTCCTCGAGTTCCTCTTCGAGGAACTCGCAGGTGTCCTTGAGCGCCGGCACCGGAATCGCGGAGGTGTTCCCCACCCCCTCGAGCTGCTCCCGCGTGGCCACGAGCAGGGCTTTCGGGATCACCTCGATCTCGGAGAGAAGATACCGTGCCAGGTGGGTTATCAGGCCGTGGTCGATGCCGAGAGGACAGCTCGCTTTGCACCGTCGACAGGCCGTGCACCGGTAATACTCCTCAGCCATTGTATCGAGGTATTCATCGGTCAGGATGAAAGCCCGGCTGAGCCGCGCCTTCAGAATTCCCGACTGGGTGAAATACCTGCGATAAACGCGTATGAGGAGTTCGGAACGGAAACAGGGGATATCACGTTCCTCCTGCGTCTCCTCATACAGCTGACATGACGCCGCGCAGCGGCCGCACTTGGCGCTCAGCCGCGAGTAGGTCTCCAGTGCCACCCCGTAATTGCTGTGTTCGAGCACGGCCGCGAACGCCTCAAGAAACTTTCGTGGCCTGTCGGTGACATCGAGGGCCTTCTGTTCCACATAGTAGCTGTATTTATCCCGTGTTGTGTTGCCCACTGATCAAAACCCCTCATCTCGATGAGTGTGATGTGGTATCCGAACCGGGTGGCGAGGCGTCCTCGTGTCCCGGGACGAGTTGTCCCCTGAGGTAAAGTTCCAGGAGTGAATCCACTCTCCCCGTCACCCAGGAGAT
>JALGWK010000020.1 GCA_025774205.1 bacterium | reverse complement strand
GACATCCCCTATTCCACGGGAGAGTGGGACGCGGCCGAGTACGGGAATCACAGAGCCGTGGTACATGTGGATGTCGAGGCGGATGCAGTCCGGATCAGCGTCCCCTGGAGACGACGGGATCACGAACCGGAGACGAAGAATATCATCATCGTGGATGCCGCGACCGGTGACCGTATCGACAACCTGGTCCGAGTCGATATCAACCGGGAGTTCGGTGACCTGGTCTTCCAGCCTCAGACGGTCCCAAGTGACTATTACGTCTATTACCTGCCCCATGTGAGTTCGGGAGGCAGTTACCCGAGGGTCAGTTACCCTGAACCGGAATCGACGGCGGACGATGACTGGCTGAAGCGAAACAGCCTGACTGGTGAAGCGATCACTGGAGGAACCTTGCAGGATCTGCCGCAGGCTGGAACGACGGAGTTCCAGTCGATCAATGAGCTTCACTCCTTCTGGCCCATGGAGATCATTGCCACCCGGGAGGAGACAGACCGGCTCCACGCCACATACTCCGAGCTGACCTACCTGGTGTTCCCGGAGGATCGGACCCTCTCCATCAGGATGACCGAAGACCTGCCGCAGAAATGGATCGAGTCAGGTCCGACTGTACCACTTCATGGTACAGCCATGCGAGGGGAGTATTACGCTTTTCAGCTGGGTGTCTACGCAATGAGACAGTCTCTGGAGAATGTGCGGCTGGAATTCGGAGCGCTCGAAGCAGCAGGCCGTGATGATGTTATTTCGGCCTCCCGCTTTACCTGCTTCAACCTGGGAGGGATCGACTGGGCTGGCAAAGCGTTTACGAATGATATCTCGGTGGAGGAGGGGAAGGTGCAGGCACTCTGGTGCGGGGTACAGATCCCCGAGGATGCCAGAGCGGTTGTGTACACGAGTGAGATCGCGGTCTCAGGGACCGGGTCTGAAACCCAGACGATCAGGCTCCGCTTGAAGGTGACCGATGAGGTCATCGAGGCCGCCGGTGATGACGAACCGTGGCGACTCTCCCGGCTGCGCTGGCTCGATTCCACGATTGCCGAAGATGACGAGGTCGTGGCTCCCTACACTCCGGTAGAGATGGAGCGGAACGAACTGCGGGTTCTGGGCCGGCGGGTGATCCTTGGTCGGGGTGGTTTACCCGGTCGCATCGTGAGTTACTTCGCCCCTGAGATGACCCATCTCACCGATACCGGTCGGAATCTGCTCAGCGCTCCGGTGGAGCTGGTGGTGGAAGACTCCCGGGGACGGCCGATGACCTGGAATTCGTCCATGTTGCTGATCGGCAATCCGCCCCCGGGGAAGGCCGAGTGGCAGTCGCAGGGGGAATGCGGGACGCTCCGGATCGAACTGAAGGGGGCTCTCGAATTCGACGGCACCATGGAGTATAGGATCACGGTCACGGCGAACGAAGAGATCTCCCTCAACGATATCAGACTCCTGATTCCCCTCGAAAACGATGTTGCAAAGTACATGATGGGTCTGGGATCGAGGGGGGGCCTGCGATCCAACAGTTATGACTGGACCTGGGGTGTGGAGAAGAACCAGGACGGGGCCTGGATCGGTGATGTGAACGCCGGACTGCAGTTCAGCCTGCGGGATGAGAACTACTCCCGGCCGCTCAACACCAACTTCTACCAGCAGAAACCGCTGGTGATGCCCACCTCCTGGTCGAATGACGGCAGGGGGGGGATGCGCCTGGCCCCCGACGGTGATGACACCTTCCTCATCACTTGTTTCAGTGGTCCCCGGACCATGCAGGCAGGAGAAACGCTCCATTACGACTTCCGTCTGACCATCACCCCCTTCCGGCCGATCGATACCGACAAGCAGTGGAGCAACCGCTTCCATCACCGGTTCAATCCGGTGGACACGGTGGATTCGATGGGGGGAACGGTGATCAACGTGCACCACGCCACCGCGATTAATCCCTACATCAACTATCCCTTCCTGCGGCCCGACGAAATGAAGGCGTATGTGGATGAGGCGCACGAGAAAGGGCTGAAGGTCAAGATCTACTATACCGTCAGGGAACTGGCCAACCGGGCCCCCGAGCTCTTCGCCCTCCGGAGTCTGGGGGATGAGATCCTCTCCTTCGGCCCTGGCGGAGGGCACTCCTGGTTGCAGGAACATTTCATCGATAACTACATCGGCGGCTGGTTCGTGCCGCGATACGAGGACGTAGCGGTCGTGAACAGCGGCGTCTCCCGCTGGCACAACTTCTACCTGGAGGGACTCGACTGGCTGGTCCGGAACGTCGGGATCGACGGGCTCTACATCGATGACGTGGCATTCGGCCGGACGGTCATGAAGCGGGTGCGGAAGATTCTCGACCGGGGGAACCCGGGCTCCCTCATCGATCTCCATTCGGCCAATCAGTACAATCCGCGGGATGGATTCACCAACAGTGCCAATCTCTACCTGGAACACTTCGCGTTCATTGATCGGCTCTGGTTCGGCGAATATTTTGACTACGATTCAGACCCCGATTTCTGGATGGTGGAAGTATCGGGGATCCCGTTCGGGCTGATGGGAGAGATGCTGCAGGGTGGGGGGAATCCCTGGCGGGGCATGCTCTACGGCATGACCAACCGCCAGCCGTACGGGGGGAACGATCCGGCTCCGCTCTGGCGGGCGTGGGACGACTTCGGCATCGCTGAAAGCAGGATGATCGGGTACTGGGTGCCTGACGCGCCGATCACGACCGATCATCGGGAGGTGCTGGCGACGACCTGGATCGCGGAGGGAAGGACCATGGTCTCCATTGCCAGCTGGGCTGACACTCCGGTCGAGGTGTCACTCGATATTGATTGGGAAGCCCTGGGGCTCGATCCCGAACAGGTGATCATCTCCGCGCCGGCAATCGAGAACTTCCAGGACTCCGGAATCTTCGGCCCCTTCGAGGCGATCCCGGTAGAACCGGGTCGCGGCTGGCTGCTGATCATCGATGGCCGATGATCTCAATACCGAAGACACAGGGAACACACAAACTGAGAACACACAAGATGAGGCGATCGTGATGAAGATCCGGATCCTGTCACTCTCATTGTTCGCGTTCCTGCTGTTTGTCACCCTGGTCTCCGGGCAGCAGGCGGTTATCGAAGAGGAGCGGCGGACGATCACGACCTATCCGTTCTCCGATCCCGATCCGGTGCCGATCTTCGTGCGCAATCCCGCCATCTACCCCTATTTCGCCTTCAATGGCTACAGCCACGTTCGCCTTCAATGGCTACAGCCACGACGGCATCCCGCAGGAGTGGACCGTCGTCACCCTTGAGAACGAGTTCATCGAGGTCCAGGTGCTCCCCGGGGTGGGGGGCAAGGTGTTCGGGGCAATCGACAAGACCACCGGCGAAGAGTTCATTTATCTGAACGACGTCATCAAATTCCGCCAGATCGCCATGCGGGGACCGTGGACCTCGGGAGGGAGCGAATTCAATTTCGGGCTGGTCGGTCACGCCCCGACGACGGCGACCCCGGTTGACTACCTGATGAGGGAGAATGCCGACGGGAGTGTGAGCTGTTTCGTCGGCACCCTCGATCTGACCTCACGAACCCGCTGGACGATGGAGATCAGGCTCCCGGCCGGGCAGGCGGTCATGGAACTCAGGTCGCTATGGAATAATCCCACTCCCCTTAACCAGTCGTACTACGTCTGGACGAACAACGCCGTGCGGGCCTCCGACGAACTCCAGTATTTCTACCCCGGGACGGTGAGAAGGCCCCATGGTTACACCGCGACCCCGGCTCCCTGGCCGGTGGATGAAACCGGACGAGACCTCGCCTGGTATCGGAACAACGCCTTCGGCGGCAGCAAATCCCACTTCGTGCTGGGGATGTACTCCGACTTCTACGGCGGCTACTGGCATGACACCGATTTCGGCTTCGGTCACTGGGCCCTGTACGACGACATGCCCGGGAAGAAGATGTGGATCTGGGCGATCTCCCGACAGGGGGCCATCTGGGAGGATCTGCTCACCGATACCCATGGTCAATACAGTGAACCGCAGGCGGGCAGGTACTTCTCACAGGACGATCATGAGTTCCTGGCGCCGTTGTCGGCCGACGCCTGGACCGAGATGCTCTTCCCGTTCCACGGTATCGGCGGCATGGTGAAGGCCTCACCTCACGCCGTCCTGAATGTCGAACGCGCTGACGGCCGCATCCTCCTGGGCGTGTGCCCGCTGCAGCCTCTCGACGATGATCTGATCGTTTCGGTCGCCGGGGAGGAGATCCATCGCGAACATCTTGAAATCGGTACGATGGAGGTCTTCAGTAGGGGGCTCGAAATCGATGACCTGAACGGGCACATCCAGGTCGAGATCGAGGGGAAGTTGAGCTGGAACTCTGATCCCGACGCGGATCGACTGACCCGACCCATCGTGTTCCATCCCCCCGACGAGAGTACGGCCGAAGGGCTCTATCTCGCCGGCGAATTCGAGGAGAAGCGGCGGCGGTATGATCGGGCGTTAAGGCGCTACCAGGCCTGCGTGGAGAGGGAGCCGCAGCACATCCGGGCCCTGACCAGGATCGCGGAACTCCTTCTGCGACGGGCCGAGTATCAGGAAGCACTCGAGTACGCTGGCCGGGCTCTCTCACTCGTCATGTACGATCCGGCTGCCAATTATATCTATGGGGTAGTCGCCCGGCAGCTTGGTCAGCTGGTGGATGCGAAGGAGACCCTGGGATGGGCGGCGCGATCACTGAAATACCGCTCCAATGCGTACTCCCAACTGGCAGAGATCTGCATCCTGGAGAGTGATCTTCCTCTGGCGCTTGAATACGCCGATCGGGCAGTGGCGGCCAATTCGCTGAACATCAGGGCCATGGAACTGCAGGCGATCATCCACCTGCGCCTCAGCCATCCTGACCGAGCAGGTACGATCCTGGATGACCTCCTCGAAATCGATCCTCTGAATCACCTGGCGCGGTTCGAACAGTATGCGCTCGACCAGACCAGTGAGAACATGGATCGGTTTACGTCGATGATCAGGAGCGAACTGCCGCACGAACACTTTTTGGAGATGGCGATCTCGTACCAGCGTCTCGGGCTCGATGCGGAAGCCATCGTGATATTGAAGAACGCGCCCGATCACCCGATCATCCATTACTGGCTGGCCTGGCTCTTTTCGAACGTCGAACTGGGTGCCGCGACCAGTGATATGCAGTTCGAGCTGGCAGAGGACGCCGATCCGGAGCTGGTGTTCCCTTTCCGGGTTGAGACGATCCCGGTCCTTGAGTGGGCCGCCGGTCACCGTTCAGCCGGCTGGAAGCCGCATTACTACCTCGGCCTCATCTACCAGGGGCTGGGACGGGAGGAGGAGGCGGCCAAACTGTTCGGGCAGTGTCTCGACTCTGAATTCGTCCCCTTCCACCTGATGATCGGATTACTCGACCAGAGTGATGCCTTGTCGCAGTTCAATCGGGCTATCGAGATCGACGAGGACAACTGGCGGGGTTGGCATTACCTGGTCTCCGAATATCGGCGACGCGGTATGGCGGCCGAAGCCCTTGAACGGGCAAGGGAGGCCTCTGCCAGGTTCCCTGACCGTCTCGAGATTACCATGGATCACGCCGGGGCCCTGTTCGACTCGGGGCGATATGCTGATTGTCTCACCATCCTGGATGATCTGGTCGTGCTGCCCTACGAAGGCGGGTGGGAAGCCCACAACCTCTTCATGCGGACCCAGGTCATACTCGCCCTGAAGGCTATCGAAGGTGGCGATCGGCGATCGGCTGTCTACTACCTGGAAGGTTCGAAGACCTATCCCGAGCGCCTGGGGACCGGTGAGCCGTATGACCCTGACTTCAGGATGCAGGACTACCTCGAGTATGTAGCCTGGAACAGGGCAGGAAACAGGAGACGAGCTGGTGAAGCTCTTCAGCGGGCGGTCGAGTACACGGTCGAGCATGGGATATCGAGCGGCTCACATCACCTCTACGGACTGCTCGCGCTCAGGGAATCCGGCCAGGATGAAGATGCCGATGGGCTGCTTGAGGAGTTGAGGACGCGTTCCCGCGGCAACGCAGATGTGCGCTGGGCGATCGCGGTCTTTACTGGTAACAGTGCGGAGGCGGAGCGACTGGGGAATGAGCGGCGCGGTGATCCCCGGTTCGGCATCCAGGTCGAAGCCGCCCGGGTGATCGTGCCGTAGAACTCAGCCGACATTTTTTCCGTCTGGTCGAGATATCTCCGTAAGCACACGTGATCGATCCTCACGTATGCAGTAGAACTCCGCCCATAGCAGTGGGGATATCATGAATCTCACAGGTATGAAGAACGCTGAAGGACATCGAATTCCGTGGTTGGCTTCCATGATAGCGGTATTGCTGGTGGGGGCCTGCGCCGATGAGAAGATGACGGGACCCGACGATGATACGACGGCGCAGGTGGCCTCGATAACGGTTACGCCTGCCACTGCCGGGGTAGACAATGGATCCACCCGGCAATTCACCGCGGCTGCCTCTGACGGCAACGGCAATCCGGTCTCAGCCATGTTCAGCTGGAGCACCAGCAATGACAGCCTGGGCAGTGTTGATTCGCAGGGTCTCCTCACAGCAGGGGTATACGCTCCCTTCACGGGAATGCTACAGGTATCGTCAGGGGCAATTGTGGGAACGGCGGAAGTTACCATTCTCCCGGCCGCCATCTCCTTCTCCAGTGAATTGTTGCCGACTTTTCAACAGGTCTGCGGCACCTGCCACGGTTCGAGCGGCGGCCTGAACCTGACGAGTTACACCACCCTGATGGCCGGGACCAGCAACAATGGGCCGGTGGTCACCCCGGGAGATCCCGATAACAGTGTGATCATTCAGAAACTGAGTTCCAGTCCTCCCTTCGGGAGCCAGATGCCCCAGACCGGATCGGTCACCCGGAGCTGGATCAACAAGCTCTACCTCTGGATCAGTCAGGGCGCGATCGATAACTGAGATCGTCACATACCTCAGGGTTATAGGTAAGAATATCCGGTCATCGATATTGGCTGGATGACGCTCTGGTTCACTGGCTGCTACGATGCTGACGGTAATTGCCTCTGTCGAGTATCGATCAACCAGGGAACTGAAGATGAGAAGAGACAGGAATCGTACTCCAGTCTGCCGCAATACACCGCTGATCTGCGTGATCGCATTGGCATCATGGTTTACCGGCATGGCGTCACCCGCCATCGGTCAAAACGAAACCGGACATTTCGAGAGAGTCGTCGAGCATACCCTCTCCCTCCACTACCTGATCTCGTTGCCGGAGGGCTATACCGCGGATTCTGAAGCGATCCCACTCCTGCTGTTCCTCCACGGGGCAGGAGAGAGGGGATCCGATCTTGATCGGGTGAAAGCCCACGGGCCCCCAAAAATCATCGATCGGGGTGACGATCTGCCGGCGGTGGTGATCTCACCGCAGTGCCCTGCCGGGACCTGGTGGACAGATCATCTCGAAGCTTTGAGCATGCTGCTCGATGAAGTGATCGACACCCATAACATCGATGAAGAAAGAGTGTATATCACCGGTCTCAGTATGGGTGGCTATGGCACCTGGGCTCTGGCGGCGAAAGAACCCGGACGATTCGCGGCCGCGATCCCGATCTGCGGTGGCGGAGCCTTCATCGACGCGATGAACCTGGGAGACCTTCCCATATGGGCATTCCATGGTGACGAGGACAGGGTGGTTCCCCTGGCAGAGTCGGAACGTATGGTCGAGATGATACGAGCGCGGGGTGGCGAAAGGATCAGGTTGACCGTTCACGAAGGTGCCGGACACGACTCCTGGACTCAGACCTACGATGATCCGGAAGTGTGGGCCTGGCTCTTCAGTCAGCGTCGTGATTGGAGATAGGGAGAGAAGGCCCCTCGTCCCGGCTCCTTACGGAGTTTCAACACCAACCCGGATGATACGGGTGTCAGTGAAGACCTGCCCGTGCATGTCGGTTACTCTCACGCGGATCAGGTGACCGCCCGGTGAGAGATCGGCCGGCAGTTTCCCCTCCCACATGTGGTTGCATCTCGAGGCACCCTGATCACTCTGCTCTCTCGCAATCCTGGCGTAGAGCGGATCGATCTGGGGCGCGAACGCCATCTCCACCCACTCACCTGACTCTCCGACCGTCATCTCCACCAGGGACCGCTCGCTGCCGTTGAACACGTTCACCAGGACGGGTGTGTCAGCCAGCTCCGGCCGGGTTACTTCATCAGGCGCCTGGATCTGCATCTGCCAGTCGGCAGGTCGGCGTGCCGCCTTGTACCGGGTCGAGTACCTGTTCCCGTCGAAGGTGACGATGAAGTAGCCGTTCGGGGTGCCGTCCGAACTCGAGGTGTGAGGGATGTCCGTTTCATCCTTGTTGCCGCCCCACCAGCGGCCGCAGGACGCGCCTGCGTTGATGTGATGGTGCGGTTCCGGTCCCATCCAGCCGTTCTCTTCATCGAGAAAACTGTGGGTGAGGGTGTGGGAATGGGCGCTGAAAGAGACCGTGTGGGGATGGTCCTGAAGGAGTTCGTACATCCTCTCGAAATCGGGGATCCCCGAAGTGCCGGTCAACTGGATGTGCATGCTCACCACGACGAGCTGGTCCTCCGGAACGAAGGAGAGATCGTGTTCGAGCCACTCCAGCTGTCGCTCACCGAGTCCCGCGATGTACCGGGTGCCGCCTTCCGGGAAGAGGACATCAGCCAGGATGACGAAGTGGACGGGGCCGTAATCGAAGGAGTAGTAACGGGGTCCGTAAAAGGTGCGCCAGGTCTCGTAATGCTCGTGGGTGTCCGCCCCGTCGTAGTTGGCGTCGTGGTTGCCGAGAACGTGGTAGAAAGGGACCCCGACCATCCCGACGGCCTGGTTGATAGCCGGATAGTTGGCGGGGTCGTCAAAGGTCAGGTCCCCGAGAGTAACGGCGAAGAGTGCCGCGGTGCCGTAAAGTTCCTCGAGCACGTCGTGCACGAAATAATTGACCTCGGTGAGGTTCCTCGGCTGGGGATCACCCATGAAGATCGCCTCGAACCGGTCCGGTTCGGGCTGCCTCACCAGCGGGAAGTTGATCGATTCGGGCAGGGGGCCGGTGGGAGAGACGGTGGGGCCCTGAAGGTCGAGCTGTTCGGTCTCCTTGTGGAGATAATAAAAGAGCGGGGTGCCGCCCTCTGAAAGAGGAGTCACGTATCCGCGAGGTTTGATGATGAAGTAGACCGCTTCTTCGTGAGCGGGAAGAGCCCAGCGACCCTGCCGGTCGGTCTCGGTCACCAATCGCTGATCTGAAACCCGTACCCCGGAAAGACCGGGCTCACCTCCATCCATGATCCCGTTGCCGTTCCGGTCTTCGAACACGGTACCCCGGGCCATGGGACCGGTCACTTCAGGACCGGCGGGGGGCTGGTTACCGCTGAAGGAGAGGATCCCGATCACCACGATCACGATGACCAGGCCGACTGTCGCTGCCAGCAGGGTGTTCGAGCGCTTCATCTATGCTTCCTCGCAGAGCAATGCTTGTAGACGGTGATTCATGGTAGTCAGCAAGGTAATGGATATCCGACCTGAGGTCATCCGGAAGCCAGGCTCCCAGTATTTCCATGATTTTCATTTCAAGATCAGGCATGAGCCGGTCACCGCAGACTATCTGTAACTACATTAGTTATAAATAGGCCTTGTCGGATCCCCGTCCTGTCGTTAGGATTACTAATAATTATTGGACTGTGATGTGCGGCGGGATCCCGGGGTGATCATTCACACATACCGGATAGAGTGACTCATGATAGGCACTACCATTGGTAAATACCGCATCATCGACAAGCTGGGTGAAGGCGGCATGGGCTCGGTTTACAAGGCTGAGGACACGGCCCTGGATCGCCTGGTCGCCATCAAGGCTCTCTCCCGCCACCTCACTGATGACGAGGAAAGCCAGGAGCGCTTCATCCGTGAGGCAAAAGCAGCTTCATCGCTGAACCATCCCGGCATAGCCACAGTCTTCGACCTGCTCGAAGAAGAGGGCGAAAGTTACATCGCCATGGAGTACGTCGAGGGCAAGACCATCAAGGATATGGTCGACGGCTCCCATGTATCCATCAAGAAGGCCGTGGATATCATCCTCCAGACGGTTGAGGCTCTGGGGGTTGCGCATGGCCAGGGGATCCTTCATCGGGATGTGAAGAGCGCCAACATCATGGTGACGCTCGAGGGCCGGGTGAAACTGATGGATTTCGGTCTGGCCCAGCTTGAAGCGCACAGCCAGCTCACCCGTTCAGGAACCACTCTCGGCACGCTGGCCTACTCTCCCCCCGAACAGATCACGGGCGGGATCGTGGATCGACGGAGTGAGATCTTCTCCCTTGGAATCGTCCTCTATGAACTACTGACCGGCAAACTCCCCTTCAAGGCCGGTTCTTCTGAAGCCGAGTCGATCTTCGCCATCATCAACACCGAGCCGGACCCGGTAACCACTCACCGGGAAGATGTCCCGGAGAATCTGCAGTCGATCCTGAAGCGGATGATGGAGAAGGATCCGGAACTCCGGTACGCGAACTGTTCCGAACTGATCAACGACTTGAAGGCCGTCCGGAGTGAATTTGACACCTCGACCGTGACGATTACACCCCACGAGCCGAGGAAGACCATCTCTCTGCCGAGGCGCCAGGCTCTACTGGTTACCGGACTGGTAGTGATAGTCCTGGGTGCAGTGGCCTTCCTGCCCGGTCTCCTCTCAAGTGCTTCCGCCGGTATTCCCCGTCTGGCCGTGCTTCCCTTCGAGAACCTCGGTTCGGCTGAGGATGAGTATTTCGCCGAGGGCATGGCCGACGAGATCAGGTCCCGGCTGAATCGCCTGGAAACGCTGGAAGTCATCTCCCGGAACAGTGTCATCCAGTTCAAGGGCCAGGATTTTTCCACCCAGCAGATCCGGAGGGATCTCGGAGCCGATTTCGTGCTCTCCGGCACAATTCGATGGGAACGATCGGCTGGGGCAGGGAACCGTATCCGTATCACCCCTGAACTCACGAACGCCTCAGACGGGGTTCAGATCTGGTCCGCCTCGTACGAAGAGGAATTCGCTGGGATCTTCCGCATCCAATCGGAGATCGCCGACAAGGTGGTAAGAGAACTCAACCTGGCTCTTGTTCAACCGGGTGAGACAACTGTCGAGGAGCGTCTGACCGAGAGTCCTGAAGCCTATACCGCCTACCTGCTTGGCAGGCGCCTGAAATGGTCCATAACGGCTGGTTATGCGACCAGGCTGGTCGGGTATTTCACGAGCGCAGTCGAACTCGATCCCGACTTCGCTCTGGCCTGGGCCGAACTGGCGCAGGCCCATGCCGCTGCCCACCATTTTGGTGAGGATCGGACTTCCGAGCGGCAGGAGATGGCCCGGGATGCCATCGAACAGGCCCTCAGGCTCGATCCCGACCATCCCGATGTGCTCCGGGCCAATGGCTATCGCTACTACTGGGCTCATCGTGACTATGACCGCGCCCTGTCTGAACTGGAACATGCCCGGCAGCACCTTCCAAACGATGTCGAGATCCTGAGCGGGACATCATTCATACTCCGACGGCTGGGCAGATTCGATGAGGCAATAGAGATACAGGAGAACGTGATCAACCTCGATCCGCTCGAGCCCTCCGCCCCATGGGATCTGGGTACCACTCTCATGCTTGTTCGAGACTATGAGAGAGCCGAGGATCTTTTTGAGAAGGCCCTTGCCCTCGATCCCGGATTCGAATGGGCCTGGATAACACTCATCCAGGCCGGCTGGCTCCAGGGCGACCTTGAAGCAGCCCGTGCCAATCTGGACCAGTTCAATCGGATGGGACCGATGAATCCTATCCGTCAGGGACTGGCTCTGGGGCAGGCGTTCTTTGAAAGGGACACAGCCCTTCTTCGCACGGCGCTGGACACTTATCCGCTCGAGGGATTCAACAATCCTCAGGCGTACCTTCCGCGACCTCTTCAGGAGGCTTTATACCACCTGTTAATTGATGATGATGATGCCGGGGCCCGTGCATTATTCGAAGAAGCCCGCATCCATATCGAGGGTAAGGTCAGAAGTCAACCCGACGATCCCCGTTTCCATTCGGCTCTGGGAATAGCCCTGGCAGGCCTTGGCCGACGAGAGGAAGCGCTCAGAGAAGGCTTGCTACCGGTCGAAGAGCTCTACCCGGTATCCATGGATGCCTATGAAGGGATCAACTATGTACAGCACCTGGCCACTATCTATCTCCTGCTGGGGGATTATGACATGGCTCTGGAAACGCTCGAATTCCTGCTCTCCCGACCTGGCGGTTTCTCGAGTCAGTTTGCGGAGATCGATCCTCTATGGGATCCCCTCCGAGACGATCCGCGATTCCGCGAGATTATCGACCGCTATCGGTGATTGAGGTTGATCCAGGAGCCGGTCCTGAAATCGTAATCCTACCAGATATACTCCTGTCGCCGGGGTGAATGATCCGGACACGGGAAGGGGGGAACAGCCCCCGATTGTGATTAACCAACTCCCCAGCCGGGCTGGTCGATATCGCAGGGATCATCGATAGCCCGCATGTGATCCCGCAGCAGCTGAGTCAGTTCTGATATTCGGTTGGAGTGCTCGCCATCCCCGGCGAGGTTGTTTATTTCGAGGGGATCATCCGCCAGATTGAACAGCTGGGTGGTTCTCCTGCCGTTGACGTTGTACAGGATGAGTTTCCAGTCGTCGTCGGTGCGAATGCCTCGCTGAAAAGTCTTGTAGGCGAAGAAGACCGAATCCCGCACCCGGGCTCTCCGTCGTTTCAGAAGAGGAGCCAGGCTCGAACTCTCGACGCTCCCGGGCACCGGGAGATCGATCAGGTCGCACACGGTCGGGAAGATGTCGTGCAGGTAGCAGAGCCCGTCGGCCCTGACACCCCGCCGGATGCCGGGTCCTGAGATCACGAGCGGGATCCTTACACTGTGATCGTAGAGGTTCTGTTTCCCCAGCAGGCCGTGGCTGCCTACCGCGAGGCCGTTGTCGCCCGTGAAGATGATACAGGTATCATCCGCTCTCCCGCTCCGCTCCAGGGCATCCAGCACCCGGCCGATCTGGGCATCCACATGACTGATCATGGCGTAGTAGTCAGCCAGGTGTTGGAGCACGATCCCGGGAGTGCGGGGCCATGGGGCCAGGGCCTCATCCCGGATCCTCATCTCGCCGTTATCGAAGGGATGCTCGGGCATGAAGTTCCCGGGCAGGCTGATGCTCCCCGGCGGATAGAGGTCCGTGTACGCATCCGGCGCCATCCGGGGATCATGCGGCGCGGTATACGAGAGGCAGGCGAAAAACGGTTTCTCCGCCGGACAGTTCTCGATGAATTCGATCGCGTCGTCGGAGAACATCTCGCCGGAGAACTCATTCCCGAGGTACCGGTTCTCGTTCGGGTATTCACCTGACGGATTGAAATCGAATACCGGCACCTTCAGGTGATTGCTCATCCCGCCGAAAAAGATCCTGCCGCCGTCGGTGAAGCCCCGCGCGAACGCCGCCTTGCTGCTGTGCCACTTGCCGGTGAAGAACGTCCGGTACCCGTTCCGCCTCAGGACTTCAGGCAGCGTGACCTGGCCTTCCGGTATAGAACTGCCGTTGTTCTCCAGGTGGAAAAGGGAGGCACCCGTCATGAGCATGGCCCGGCTGGGGATGCAGACCGCGCCGCTGTTACTGCCCATGATATGAGCCCGCGTGAAACTGGTGCCGTCTCGCACCAGCCGGTCCATGTTGGGGGTGCTGATCTCGGGACAGTTGAGCGCTCCGATGGTGTCGAAGCGCTGATCGTCGGTGAAGAGCACCAGGATATTGGGCGGATTACTCCCGGATCTGCCTGAACAGGCCGAGGTCAGGAGCCCGCCCATCGAAGTGGCACCGAGACCCAGCGCCGCTGTTCTGAGGAACCCGCGTCGATCGTGATCCGTCACTCCTGGTCCTTCTTCCGAGGTATCCGGTCATCACTTATGGCTGACTGCCAGGCGAAGACCGCCATGATGACGGCGTTCTTTCTCAGGTCCTCTTCCTGCAGGGTGTCGAGAAAATCGAGATTGGTGTGCCCGCCGGTTCCGGGAATGCGATCCTGGATGAACTGAAAACCGGGCAGTCCCACCGCGTCGAACGGTATATGGTCGGTGCTGCCCACGCTCCGGATCGATATGGCCGTGAAACCGAGGTCCCTCAGCGGTTCCATCCAGGCCCGGAAGAACTGTCGCGCGTACTCATTCCCCTGCAGCTGGATCCCGCGGAAGGCACCGGCCCCGTAATCCTGGTTGAAGTAAACCGAGAACTTGTCGTAACCCGGTTTGATCCCGATCTCCGGATCATCCGGATTGCCGAAGTGCCGGTACACGTATTCCCGGGAGCCGTGGAGCCCCTGTTCTTCCCCGGCCCACAGGGCCACACGGATGGTCCGGCGGGGTCGCGCTCCGATCGCGTTGAGGATCCGGGCCGCCTCCAGCACGACTGCGCATCCGGAGGTGTTGTCGCTCGCGTTGGGGCTGGCATGCCAGGTGTCGAAATGAGCCCCGATCATAACAACCTCATCCCGCAGGTCGGTGCCGGGGATCTCACCGATCACATTGCAGGCCTGTTCGACCTGCTCCCCCATGCGGTTGCGTACCTCCATTTCGACGGTTACCGGGATCCCCCGTGCGCGGATCCGGTACATCCGGTTGTAGTGTTCGGGAGTCACCGCGATGATCGGCAGCGAGTCGAGGTTGCCTTCGCGTGACCACCTGTCCTGTCCCGATCCGGGCCGGGAGAATGCGCGGACCGCGCCCGGCCAGCCGCTCCGGCACTCCAGCAGCGCGAGCACACCCTCACTCCTGTAGAAGGCGATCTTTTCCCCGGCGCTGAGCAGATCGGGATTCCGTGGCGTGGGACTTCCACGGCCGCGGCGAGGGGGGACAACCTCCTCTTCCATTTGTCTCAGTTCCTCATCGGTTCGACGGGGGGTTGCCCGGGCCAGCCTATCGAGATCGATCACGGCCGGGGGGGTGGTCAGGACAATCGCTCCCGCCAGTCTGCCCCGGTATCGGTCAAGGTCCCGCCGGGTCGTGAGCTCCGATATCACCACCGGAGCAGTGATCTTCCCCGGCGTGCCCGGTGTGTGAGCCAGTGGGAATCCCACCAGCGGCTGGTAATCGGGCTCCAGCATATGGAGGGAGAAGTACTCGTTATCCCAGGTGACACCGTAATCCATGAATGGTTGGAGCGAAATATTGGAGAGCCCGACCTCGCTCATCTTCTCCATGGCCCAGTACTGAGCTTCCTTCATGTCCTCTGAAAGCGTCAGACGGGCGCCCAGGACATCGGTCATGTAGCCCGCGATATCCATGACCCGGGAACGCTGGAAACCCTCTTCCCGGATTTTCGAGATCGTCTCCAGGTCGGGAGATGGTACCTGCTGTGGGGCGAAAGCAAGTAACACTGTCCCGGCACAGATTATCGAGAATGCTTTCATGACGGTTCGCATCGATGTCCTCCGTTGGCCCGATTTATGACCAGTGATTCAGCGGGTTCCATTCTCCCGCCAACAAGCCGATGAATCAATCCTGTTCAGTCTCCGGGGAGTAGAGAAGTGGTGCTTTCCAGCCTGAGGGAATCCCT
>JALGWK010000221.1 GCA_025774205.1 bacterium | reverse complement strand
CGAAATCCGAGTCGACGATGGTCATCGACATCGACATGTACCCGACCGGCCCGTCATCACTGCCGGTGACATCTCGCAGCAGGAAAGTGCCGCCGGGACCGTGATCGAAACCGATCAGCATGCCCTGGTCGGTCGGTCTCCTTACCTCTATCAGAGTGCCGTCGAGAGTCAGCAGGGTGTTACGCTGATTCTGGAAATCGAAGATGCTGATCGTATCCCCGGTGACCTGCTGCAGGGAGATCGACCTGAACTCTCCGGGACCGCTTGATGAACTCACCCTCGCTGTCGAACACCGCTATGTCATACAGGCGCAGATCGGGGACGTAGTACCAGCCGTTGTCTCCAACTCCGAATTGATAGGAAGCCCTGGCGAGGAGGCTCTCCTCGTTGGCGGGATCCTCGTTCAGGGTGAGGATCGGCTCGAAGGTGAAGACCGGCGATCCGATCGGGATCCCCGGAAGATTGGTCACCACCGTCACACCATCTTCGACCGTGCGGGTGAGGAACTCCTCTTCGACTTCAGTGCGGCCGCAGGCCGACAGAAGAACCAGGGCAACGAAGGACGTATGGATGATTGACGCTGTCAGCGGGCCGCGGGCTCGGCTCAACGATCACCTCCTTCAGGCAGAAGCGATATCTGGATGTAGTTCTCGAGGTTGAGGTACTTCTCGGCGGCCATACGCACCATCTCGGGTGTCAGGGAGTCGATCAGCATCTCGTAGGTCAGGATCTCACGCGGGTCGGAACCCTGCCGGTAGCGAGCCCCGAGCTGCCCCAGCCAGTAGGAGTTCTGCCTGAGGCTCTCCTCCCGGTCGCTGCGCTGTGATTCCCGGACCTTATCTATATACTCCACCGTCGGCCCGTCGGTTCTGAGTTTCCGCACCTCCTCGAAGACGACCTCACTCAATTCCTCGAGCCGCTCGGGATCGGTCCCGAAGGAGATCGTCACGGCATACTCCTGGTCGGGGATACGGGAGGCGTCGTAATTGACCGACACTCCGTACGTCCCGCCCAGATCCTCTCGGAGCCGCTCGCGCAGGATAATGTCGAGCACCCCGGTGAGCGATCGGAAGGCATAGAGGCTCTGGCGGTCATACTCATACCGACCGGTGAAGATGATGGATGTCTGGCTCTTCTGTTCCAGTCCCTTCCTGACCGTCTTGGTGATGACACCGGTCGGGTAATCGACGCCTTCATCACGCCAGCTCTCTTCGCGCCCGGTGGCGGGAAGACTGCCGAGGTAGCGCTCTACCAGCGGTCTGAACGACTCCTGGTCGATATTCCCGACGAAGATGAAGGTGAAGTCACCGGCGTCAGCGAACCGGTCACGGAAGAAACGGTAGCAGGTGTCGAGATCGATCTGTTCGATGATCTCGAGGCTGACCGGTTTGTGTCGCGGATGGTACTGGGACAGCGTGACGGAGAGGGTGTCGGAGAACGCCATCTCCGGACTGGCGCTCAGGTTCGGGATCATTGTCCGGAACATGGTCATCATCGACTCGAAGACCTCTGCATCACGGCGGGGATCGGAGAAGTAGAGGTGGACGAGCTGAAAGAGCGTTTCCAGGTCCTCCGGGGAGGCACTGCCCGAGAATCCCTCTTCGAGGCCCGATATCGTGGGAGCGACACCCACCACCTTACCGGCCAGCTTCTTCCCCAGATCAATCGCGTTGAAGGAACCGATGCCGCCGGAGGATATGATCGCGGCCGCGAGTGAGGCCGAGTAGTACTCCTCGTCACTCGACAGTGAGGCTCCGCCGGGGCTGAAGGCCTGGAAGACGATCCGATCCTCATCGAAATCGGTGGGTTTGAAGACCACCTTCACTCCGTTGGAGAGTTCCCACTCGGTGACGTCGATCTCATCGACGCGGCGTTCGGCCGTGATCTCGCCCGGCTCAGGTTCCATGGGCATGAGGGGGATGTCGGCGATGTTCTCCTCGTACGGTTCGATATCGGACGCGGTTACACGGGTGAAGATATCGAGCAGTTCGTCCTCGGAGGGGACTACCACGTCCTCCTTCTCGGGCGCGTTGATCATGATCACGCGGTTCCGATCGGTGATCCAGGCGCGGGCCAGTGCGTTCACCTCGTCGAGCGTGATCTCCGGTACGAACCGCTGGTAGAGTTCGTACTCGTACTCGAGACCCGGGATACCATCACCGTAGAGGAAGGCGTTGACGTATTCTCCGGCGAAAGAGCTGGAGTAGAGTTTGTCCCGCTCCCTCCAGGCCTGCTCGATGCCCCTCAGAAGGATCGTCTTCTGCCGTTCCAGTTCACTGCTCAGGAAACCGTGCCGGGCTACCCGTTCAACTTCGGTGAAGGCGGCTTCGAGACCGCGTACGAGCCCATCATTCTCCACCACGGCGCCGAGTGAATAAACCTCCTTCGAACGGATGAAGAGGCCCTTGCTGGCCGAGGCCCCGAGGAAGGGCGGATCGGCCTGCAGGATCAGCTCGCCAAGACGCTGGTTCAGCATCGAGTCATAGATGCGTTCGACGATGTTCTGTCGGTAGGCTGCGGCGGTACCGGTGGTTCCCAGGGGGAGTTTCCAGTAGATCTGTACCTGGGTACCGGTCGCTTCGGGATCGGTGGCTATGGCGAAGAGGGTCTCATTGTGATCCGGAACCTCGGCGTAGAGGCGCGGCCTGGCCTCGGCCGGGGCCGTCAGATCCCTGAAGTGACTCCGGATGAGTTCTTCCACTCGATCGGCGTCGAAATCACCCACGGCCACCACCGCCATCAGGTCAGGCCGGTACCATTCCCGGTAGTACCGGAGGATGGTCTCCCGATCGAACGAACGGATGATGTCCACCTCTCCGATCGGCAGGCGCTCGGAGTAGAGGGAACGGTGGAAGAGGATCGGGAGCTGCCTGTCGAGCATGCGCATCTGCGCGCCCCGACCTCCGCGCCATTCCTCCACGATGACACCGCGCTCCTTGTCGAGTTCTTCGGGATCGAAGCTGAGGCCGTGGGCCCAGTCCTCGAGCACCAGGAACGAGCGCTCGAACTCCTCGGTTGAATCGGTCGGAACTGTAAGCATGTAGATCGTCTCATCGAAACTGGTCATGGCGTTCAGGTCGGGCCCGAAGGTCATGCCGATCGATTCGAGGAAATTGACGAGTTCCTGCTTCTCGAAGTGCTCACTGCCGTTGAAGGCCATGTGCTCGACGAAATGAGCCAGACCTCTCTGGTCATCATCCTCCATGATCGAGCCGGTATTCATGACCAGTCTCAACTCGGCCCTGTTCTCCGGCCGGCTGTTCTCCCTGACGAAATAGCGCAGACCGTTCGGTAGCACGCCGATCCGCACCTGCGGATCCACCGGCAGGAGCTGGTCCGGCTCGACCTCATCGGCCGGCACCATGGGGATGCCGAGGTGCTCGATACGGGGGAGAACCAGGGTTCTGGTCAGGCCCCCCTCCTTCATGATCTGAGAAGCGCAGGAGAGCGTGAGAGCGAACAGCAGGAGGAGGAGAATGGATCGGGATCGCATGGGATCGTCCTTGGCGTTGCGATCGGGGAACCGAACCGGCGCCTCCGATCGTTCCGGTATTAATCAATTTCAGATCGACAGCCGTTACTCGGGACGTCCTGATTCTCTTCGACCAGGGCCCTGTCACGCAACAACCGTCGCATTCGAGCGGCGCCGCATCTCGCCCGGCTGCGCAACTGTGCACACGTAATCGTTCACAAGGGATTTCCTCAACCTCCCAACGGGAGTAGGATGGAGCCGGTCATCAAACCTTCAGGAGGAGTCGATCATGCGGGGAGAAAAAGGCGCGGCCAGCATGCTGGGGATGATCCTGACGATGGTGATCCTGGTCCTGGCGGCCTGGTTCTTCATGAAGAATACAGGATTCCTCGGGGGTGGAGGGGAGGAGGCGGAGCGGAACTGAGAACGGTCAAGCAGAGTCTGGAACTCTACCGGACCAGCAATGTCGACGGGGAATACCCGGCGTCAGCCGAGATAACCGATCTGCAGACCCTGAAGGACGTTCTGCCTAAGGTATTCCCCCTGCCTGAAGAACTCTCCTTCGATTTCGTAAGTTATCTCAGTCGCTCGGCGGACGAGTACCTGCTCAAGGTCCGAGCCCACGACAGCGTTCAGACCATGTTTGAGGTCGGATCGGGCTTTGGCCCCCGCAAGGTCCAGCCCTGATACCCTGCCGTATATTACAGTCGTAAGAAGAGCCCCGCCCGGGTACCGGGTGGAGCTCTTCCTGTCTATAGC
>JALGWK010000220.1 GCA_025774205.1 bacterium | reverse complement strand
TCGGTGTCGTCGAAGAGGAAGGCAGCGAGGGCACGCGCCGTCTCGGTCTTGCCGACCCCGGTCGGGCCGAGGAAGACGAACGAACCGATCGGCCGGTTCGGGTCCTTCAGCTTGCTGAGCTCCGCTTCCATGTTGAGGAGCTTCTCCGACTCGGTGCTGGCCAGACGGAAGAGCGGGATGCCGGTCATGCCCGAGACGACTTCACTGATGTCCGTCTCGGTGACGTAGACCTTGGTCTCCTCGATCGAGGCCTCCCACACCCGCTTCGCCTCTTCGAGTTCCTCCCGGGTCTTCCGCTCCCGGTCGCGCAGTTCGGCGGCCTCCTCAAAGGCCTGGTTCTTCACCATCGATTCCTTCGATTCCCGTACCTCTTTCAGGCGATCCTCGATCTCCCTGATCTCGGGCGGGAAGGTGTACTTCTTCAGGTGGACCCGGCTGCCGGTCTCGTCGATCACGTCGATCGCCTTGTCGGGCTGGTAGCGGTCGCTGATATAACGATCGGCCAGGGTCACGGCTGTCTTGATCGCCTCATCAGTGATGATCACCTGGTGATGTTCCTCGTAGCGCGATTTGAGGCCATGGAGGATAGCTATGGTCTCCTCCAGATCAGGGGGATCGACCATGACGGTCTGGAACCGCCGCTCGAGTGCCCCATCCTTCTCTATCGTCTTGCGGTACTCATCGAGGGTTGTGGCCCCGATGCACTGCAGTTCCCCGCGGGAGAGCGCCGGCTTGAACATGTTGCTGGCGTCGAGGGTCCCCTCGGCCGAACCGGCCCCCACGATGGTGTGCAGCTCGTCGATGAAGATGATGATGTTCTTGGCGCTCCGCAGTTCGGCCATCACGGTCTTCAGCCGTTCTTCGAACTGTCCCCGGAACTTGGTGCCCGCCACGAGCGAACCCATGTCCATCGAGATGACCCGCTTGTCTTCGAGTACCTTGGGCACTGTGCGGTCGACGATCTGCTGGGCAAGCCCCTCCACGATGGCGGTCTTGCCTACTCCCGGCTCGCCGATCAGGGCCGGGTTGTTCTTCTTCCTGCGGCTCAGGATCTGCGCTATCCGCTCGATCTCGCGTTCGCGGCCGATGGTCGGATCGAGTTCACCCCGTTCGGCGAGCTGCGTGAGATCGCGTCCGAAGTGGTCGAGGAAGGGCGTCTTCGACTTGCCCGGTTTCAGATCGAGCCGGTCGCCTCCCTCTTCCCCGCCGACCTTCAGGATCTCGTCCTTGATCATCTTGTAGTTGATGCCGAAGGCAGAGAGGATCTGTGAGGCGGAGCCATCCTTGTCCTTCACCAGGGCCAGCAGCAGATGCTCCGTGCCGACGAACTTGTTCTTCAGCGCCCTCGCCTCATAGGCGGCGATCTCAAGGACCTGCTTCGCCCGGGGAGTGAAGGGAACCTGTCCGATGGTCATCGAACCACCGACGGTGGCGGTCGCGTCCTCAACGCTCTGCCTGACCTCATCCAGATCGAGACCGAGGTTCTCCAGTACGTTCACTGCCACCCCTTCTCCATCCCTGATGATCCCCAGCAGGAAATGCTCGGTCCCGATATAGTCGTGTCCCAACCTGGCAGACTCTTCCCGGGCCAGCTGCATCACCCGCTTCACACGATCTGTAAACATGTCATTCATCAGACTCAGTTCCTCCCGGAACCCAGACTATCCCGGACCATACCGGCCCGGAGAATGTCGCGCTCGTTTGGATCCAGCACCCGGCCCTCCCTCCGATCGAGGTGGGAGGACTGTGCCAGTATCGTCAGTGTATCCAATCTATGCATTTCAACGCCCGACAGCACATCCATGTTCACTCCCAGGCGGACCGCGCTCAAGAGGTTCAGGCACTCCCGCTCCGAGAGTATCCTGGCGGATTTGAGCAATCCGAGGGCCCGGTGGATCTTGTCCTCGAGCTGGACGGGGGCCTCCTGCCGCAGTGTCGCCCGCGCGTCAAGTTCGTACCTGGTAAGCTGATGCGCCGTTCCCGAGACCGATCTCAGGATATCCTCCTCCGATCTGCCGAGGGTCGGATCGTTCGACAGCCTGAAGAGGTTGCCGAAGACCGAACCGCCGTCGCCGAGCACGCCGCGCACCCGCATCCCGTAGCTGACCGCCCTCCGTAGCACGTTCTCGACGTCGTTCGTGAGAACCAGCGCCGGCAGATGCAGCAGCAGGTTCATCCTGAGTCCGGTACCGAGGTTCGTCGGTGAGGCGGTGATGTATCCGATCGAATCCCGCCAGGCCCACGTCAGCTCCCTGCCCAGAGTATCGTCGACCTTGTCGAGGACGGTCCATGTCTCATCGGGCGCGAGACCGGGCGCCACATACTGAATCCGGACATGATCCTCCTCGTTCACGAGCACCGACAGGTTCTCTTCCCGGTTCAGGGCGATCCCACGGGGCCCTTCGGCCTCTGTCATGGCGGGATCGACAAGGAAGCGTTCCATAAGGAAACGGCGATCCTCCCAGGTCAGGTCGGTCATCGCTATCCTCGGGGCGCCGGTGAGCGAGTCCACCGCGTCGCAGGCGTCCCAGATCGTCTTGAGCAGTACCTCCCGTTCCTCTTCCGAAGCCAGGTGCGGGAACGTCCGGCCGTGCAGGTTCCTGGCCAGGCGCAATCGCGTAGCGAGGATCACATCATCGGTCTCCGGCCGCGTAGTGGTGAGCCAGGAGGGAGCCGCGGTACTCATCTCCTGCAGAGTGGTCTGGATACCGCCGCTCAACTTGCATCCTCCCCGTCCCGCATGAGCTGGATCCGGTCCCGGAGACTGGCGGCCAGCTCGAAATCCTCCCGATCGATCGCGACCTGCAGGTCCTGGTGCAGTTCGTCGAGGTCAAGTTCCCGGGTCAGATCGGGACCATCGGCGTACTCCTTCCCCAGGTGTTCCGCCGAACCGTGGAGCTTGCGCAGCAGATCGCCCAGCGGTTCCTCGAAACCGCGATAACAATGCGGACAGCCGAGCAGCCCGGTCTGACGGAAGCGCCCGAACGACCAGCCGCAGTTGCGGCAGGTATCGGCGTCGCGGGGATGACTCCCGTCCAGAGCGCCTTCTTCCTCTCCAAGACGTTCCAGCATCTCCCGGAAGACCTGGTCAACCTGGATCGGGTCGTTCAGGGCCGGCGAGGGCAGGCCCCTTTCATCGACGCAGCTCTGACAGAGGTGGAGGGTCGCCTTCCGACCTTCCTTCACCTCGGTGAAGATCACCGTGGCAACCCGCTGTCCGCAATCGTGACAGAGCATGCGTGCTCACTCCTTGAGATTTGTCCGCCGTGGATGACGATCAGGGGATCAGACGACCACCGGCCAGTTCGAGCACCCTGGGCGATCGCGCCGCCAGATCCTGGTTGTGCGTCACGATGATCAGGGTCTGGCCCTCCGTCCGGTTCAGCTCCCAGAGCAGGTCGTGCAGTTCCTCGCTCGTGGCGCTGTCGAGGTTGCCCGAGGGCTCGTCGGCCAGGAGGAGTTCCGGTCTGTTCGCCAGGGCGCGCGCGACAGCCACCCGCTGCTGTTCCCCGCCCGACAGCTTCGTGGGGCGATAATCCGCCCGCTCTTCAAGTCCGACACTGCGAAGCAGTTCCAGCGCCCGCTCCATGGCTGCTTCGTATTCGGTTCCATCTATGAGCGCGGGCATGGCCACGTTCTCCTGTGCCGAGAACTCCGTCAGGAGGTGATGGAACTGGAAGATAAAACCGATGGCATGGTTCCGGATCTTCGCCAGGGCCTCATCCCGCTCTTGCCGCTCCCGGAGGCGCCGACGATCGTTACGATCTCACCGGCCGCGACCTCCATGGTCACTCCGCGCAGGATCTCGAGGGGCTCACCGGCGGTCGGGAATTCCTTCCACACTTCTCCGATACGCACCATCGGTTCGATCCCGCTGCCGGTGTGTGGCGTGGGAGCACTACTCATTACGGATCGCCTCCACCGGCACCAGCGCTGCCGCCTTGCGAGCCGGGTAGAGACTCGCGATGAGTGAAAGGATGAGGCTGACCGCCACAATCAGAAAGAAATCGAGCAGCCTCATATCGATCGGGACAGCGTCGATGAAATAGACGTCAGGCGGGATCGAGAGGAGCCGGAAGGTCTGCTGGGCCCAGCAGAAGCCGTACCCGAGGATGAGACCGATGGTGGTGCCGACCACTCCCACGATCATACCCTGGCTGGTGAAGATGCGCTGAATCCCCTTCCGGGTGGCTCCCATCGCCTTCAGGATCCCGATGTCCTTCTTCTTCTCCAGGACTGTCATGACCAGGGTAGAAACGATGTTGAAGGCCGCCACCATGATGATCAGCGCCAGGACG
>JALGWK010000526.1 GCA_025774205.1 bacterium | reverse complement strand
AGGAGTTGTTGGAGCCATGGGCACCCACTATCAGAATTTCATCGACGGCAAATGGGTCGACGCTCTCGGAGGGGAGACCTTCGAGAACCGCAACCCGGCCGACTGGGAGGAAGTCATCGGCGTCTTTCCGAAGTCCACGAAGGAGGATGTGGACCGGGCAGTCGAGGCGGCGACCGAGGCCCAGAAGGAGTGGAGTCGGGTGCCGGTCCCGATCCGGGGGGCGATCCTGACCAAAGCCGCCGATCTGCTGGTCGAGCGGAAGGATGAATACGCCCGCGACATGACCCGGGAGATGGGGAAGGTCCTCACCGAGACCCTCGGCGATGTGCAGGAAGCTATCGACACCGGGTACTACGCCGGGAGCGAGGGACGCCGGTACTTCGGCCGAACCGTACCGAGCGAGCTGCCCGACAAGGTCGCCTTCACGACCCATCTGCCGCTGGGGGTGGTCGGTCTGATCGCGCCCTGGAACTTCCCGATGGCGATCCCCTCCTGGAAGAGCTTCCCGGCCCTGCTGGCCGGGAACGGCGTGGTCTTCAAGCCGGCCAGCGATGTGCCCCTGAGCGGCACCCATTTCGTCAAGACCCTGATCGACGCCGGGGTGCCGCCGAAACTGATGAATCTCGTCCACGGCACCGGCAGGAGCGTCGGCGGCCCGATCATTGAGCATGAAGGCCTGCACGGCATCTCCTTGATCATCACCAGGGCCTCGGCCGATACGCTGAAGCGGGTGAGTCTTGAACTGGGCGGGAAGAACGCTCAGATCGTATGGAAGGACGCCGATCTCGACCTGGCCCTCGAGGGTGTACTCTGGGGCGCTTTCGGCACCACCGGACAGCGGTGCACGGCGACCAGCCGCCTGATCCTCCACGAAGCGGTGCATGACACTTTCGTGGAGATGCTCATCGAGGCGATCGGCAACCTCACCCTCGGCAACGGGCTTGAGTCAGGCGTCGACGTCGGTCCGCTCGTCAACGAAGAGCAGCTGAAGATCATGGTCGACTACACCGGGATCGGTCTCAAGGGAGGCGCCGAACTGCGGATCGGCGGGGAGATCGCCTCCGAGGGCGCGCTCGACAAGGGCTTCTTCTTCAAGCCGACCATCTTCACCGGTGTGACCCCTGATATGCGGATCGCCTACGAGGAGATCTTCGGTCCGATCCTGTCGGTGTTGAAGGTCAGCGAATGGGACGAAGCCGTCGCGGTGCACAACAACACCGACTACGGTCTCTCTTCTTCTCTTTACACGAAGGATATCAACCTCGCCTTCCATGCCGTCCACGAACTGATCGCGGGCATCACCTACATCAACGCGCCCACGATCGGGGCCGAGTGTCACCTGCCATTCGGCGGCTGCAAGGGGACCGGAAACGGTCACCGTGAAGGGGGCTGGGGGCCGTACGAGTTCTTCTCCGAGACGAAGACGGTCTACTTCGATTACTCGGGCGCGCTGCAGCGGGCCCAGATCGATACCGAGGAAGCTTAGTGATGAAGTACCCCCTGGAGCCGTACCGGATCAAGGTGGTCGAGCGGATACGCCGGACCACCCGGGACGATCCTCACCGACAGCGGAACGTCGGCCATGTCGGACGAGCAGTGGGCCGGACTCGTCCGGGGGGATGAGGCATACGCCCAGAGCCGTTCCTTCTTCCGTTTCGAGAAGATGGTGAAGAAGATTACCGGTTTCACCCACGTGATCCCGACCCACCAGGGGCGTGCCGCCGAAAAGATTCTCTTCTCGATCGTGGGCGGCGAGGGGAAGACGATCCCCAACAACACCCACTTCGACACCACCCGTGCCAATATCGAATATACCGGTGCTGTCGCGCTCGATCTGGCGACTCCGGCGGCCCGGATTCCGGCCGAGGAGCATCCCTTCAAGGGGAACATCGACCTCGAGGCCCTCGAGAGGTTCATCGCCGAAAACGGTACCGCTGACATCCCGCTGGTGATGCTCACGATCACGAACAACACCAGCGGCGGCCAGCCGGTGAGCCTGGAGAACATCAGGGCCCTCAGGGAGCTGTGCGACCGGCACGGCCTGCCCCTTTTCATCGACGCCTGCCGGTTCGCGGAGAACTCCTGGTTCATCAGGGAGCGTGAAGCGGGACAGGAGAATCGGTCGGTCGAGGAGATCGCCCGGGAGATATTCAGTTACGCCGACGGCTGCACCATGTCGGCCAAGAAGGACGGTCTGGCCAACATCGGCGGATTCATCTGCATGCACGATGATGAGCTCGCCGTCGAAGCCCGGAACCTGCTC
>JALGWK010000219.1 GCA_025774205.1 bacterium | reverse complement strand
CTGGTGGCTGAAGTAAAGCGCGGGCGGAGTGAAGAGCTGGAAATCCTGCTCCGCTTCCACGCCGTATCCGGGGTATGGATCGGTGCCGTAGAACTTCCCGACGGGCATGATGAGGGTGGCTCCCAGGTAGGCCTGGGTTCCCTCGACATAGGCCAGCCCGGCCGGGTTGTAGAATATCGCTGAAGGATCGTCAGGAGCCGCGGCGAAGGCACTCGCACGACCCATGGCACGCGCGCCCTGCTCGAAAATGCTGAAAGCTCCCGCCTCTGCAGAGGATAATGGTAGGGCCAGCATGAGCCCCACGGCACACAGGCCAAGGAATGCTCGCGCTCTGCTCATTCTAACCTCCTTACAATGAATTGAACGGTTGAAGGTCGGAGCCGGGGAAAACCTCGGCTAATGTACCGGGGGCGACAATACCTGTGCGAAGAGAGGTTGTCAACGTTTGCCAACTCCAATGTCACCAAAAGATCACCGGTGGTTGTTCAGGGTCAATCGGTAGATGAAAAGGCGTGTCTTGACGGCACCTGCGGCACTACCTACTCTCCATTCGACATGGCCGAACCTGACAAAAAAGTATCCGGAACTCCCCTGCAGATAGTCGAGGGCGTCGACTTTCATCCCGCCCCGCCGATCACGCGTTTCCTGGCCTATGTCATGGATGCGGCCGCTTCCGGCGCGATTGGACTCGCCCTGCATCGCTTTCTCGGCACCTGGCTCCTGAACGCGATGGGGAACGACTCCTATATCGGGATGACCCTGAATACCTCCCTGTGGTTCATGACCATTCTGGGATACTGGGTCGTCATCCCGGCAGTGACGGGAGCCACTCCCGCCAAGATGCTCTTTCAGATGCGGATTATATCCGAAGTCCCTGGACCGGTGACGCTGGTTCAGATCCTGCAGCGGGAGATCCTGGGTCACGCGGCTACCATCCTCTCTCTGGGAATGGGTTTTCTGTTCCTGTCCACCCGCGATGAGAAAAACCGCGCACTGAATGACCGTCTCTCGGAAACGAGACTGATCCATTTCAGTTCTCCCCGGCCGGAACTCTATAAGGTCCAGGATCTGCACGCCGATACCACCGATGGCATCTGGCTCAGTTATGAGGTGGAGGGGGGCACGGGAACCATCAGCGTCCCGGGGAGAAGATCAACCGTACCCGCTGCCGCTGTCGCTCCCGTGACCGCTGATGCGAGTGTCTCCGGGGAGGGCGATCACATCGAAGCCATGGCAGCCCCTGAGGTCGAAGACACCGCAGCGGCACCGGCATCCCCCGGAGTTGGTGATATCACAGCAGCACCGGCAGCCGCCGTGGTTGATGACACCACAGCAGTACCGGCAGCCCCGGATGTCCCTCCTGTCCCGCCGCCGAAAACAGGCAGTCTCTACGCCCGCCCTGCCACCGAGACCGCCTACGAACGCAGACAACGGGCCGCGAAGGGACCGACCGTGCTGGATATGGCGGAAGCCCTGCGGAGGACAGCCGAACTGGTCCGACAGGGCCAGCTCATGGAGAAGGTACTGGACAGGAAGCGGCAGGAATAGATGAACTCATTGCCGTCAGGGATATCCTGCAGAAGCGTCTGGCTGAGCAATAATCCTGAGATCTGATGGAAAGCGTGGAGGATCTGCATATGGGATCACAGAATGCATGCATAGCGGGGATCGACCTGGACACAACTAAGGAACCCGCCCTCCGGATCATCCTGCTGCCGAAGGACACCAATGGCATGGGGACCATCTTCGGTGGCGCCATTCTCAGCTACATCGACCTTGCCGGCGCGGTCGAGGCCCGGCGTCATTGCAACGCCCTCTTCGTCACCGTTGCCATACATGAAGTCGTCTTCCAGCAACCGGTGTACGTCGGCGATGTTGTCTCCTTTTACACCAGGACGAAACATATCGGCACCACTTCGATCACGGTCGGCGTTCGGGTAGAAGCGATCAGGGTGACCGGTGATCAGGCCGGCGAACGGGTCCATGTGACCGAGGGTGAGGTCGTGTACGTAGCAAGGGACCCGCAGGGGAACAAGATCAGGATAGGCGGTGACTGAGCCGCCGCACGACCTGTCTGTCATCCTCCACGCCATTCAGCGATTTACGTAACCGAAACCCTCTGGTAGACTCATACCCCTATTGTTTCCGAAACATCGAGGAGGTGTTCCGGTGAGTGCGCACCCGCTTGATTATCTGGATAGTATCAGTCATCAGATCGTGAAGGACTGGACTGACCAGCTGAACCATTCCAATACCCACTATGCCACCCGACCGCTGAGCGAACTCGAAGCCACAACCAGGGAGTGCCTTTCAGCCTATCTGACAGCGATCAAGGATGAGGATTTTGAGCCCCTGAACGATTTCATCGCATCGATTGCCTTCTTCCGGGGTTCGATGTCGTTCACGGAGCATGAAGTCGTCGACGCCTTCCGCCTGTTCCGGAAGATCGCCTCCGACTATCTGCTGGCGGGTCTTGTGTCCGACGATGTCGAAATCGACCCCCTTTCAGATGTGATCGATGGGATCTGCCAGGTCGTCGACTACACCATCCTGCGATTCAGTGAGATCTACTATTCAGCCAGGGCCAATCAGGCAGCGAACGCGGCAGAGTAACCGACCACAGAGACCATCACGGAGATGGTCCTGCGCGAGCAGCGATCGGGGTAAGACCTGTCAGATCGACTGTGAGGGTGTCAGTCCGGTACCTTCCAGCCTATGAAGGTATATCTGATCCGGTTGATATATATCGTTTCACCCGCCCCCAACCCTGACCGGACTGACAGGATGATCTGAGCTTTGCCCTCGGTGTCGAGATAGGTGCTGTCGAGCTCGAATATCTCCGTTCGGACGGAATCGGTCCGTGGCAGGTAAATCCGTTCATCGTTCCGGTCTGATGCAATGAACGCGAACGGCTCTTCAGTCTCCTTCTTTGTCGCTTCGAAATATTCGATCTCGATCCGGACCGCGCTACACGAAGGATCGATCACCAGGCCCTTCTGAGGTGCGAAGGGATTGTCTCCCGGCCACATCCTGGGGAATGGCTGCAGGATATCCTCACCCAGCTTCACGACATTGCCGCTGAAGGGTACTCCATCAGGAGCAGGGATCAGCCTGGCTGAGCCGGCCAGTTTCATCTCGGTATGTTCTTTCGAGTAGAACCAGGAGTAATAATTCGATCGGGCATCCTGGTTGAAGTCGGTTTCCCAGTAGACGTAATCGAATATTTCAAAGAAAGGAGGATAGGAATTGTCTGCCACCACCCCGGAGGACGCATCCTCGATCCCGACATGATATTCGGAGCCGGGACTGATATCACCCGGAGTGATCAACCAGTCGTATTCGCCATCGTTGGGGGTGCTGGATTCAATGACACTGTTGGGACTGCCCCCCTGCCACAATTCCAGTTTCACATCATCATCAATATGCTCTGAATCCCAGGTGATCTGCTGCGTGGTACCGATCTGCCATGTCTCACCACCGACGGGCTGTACCAGCCGCAACATCGGTTCAGTTACTTCGGAGATGACCACCTGCAGCGTAGCCTCATCCCACTCCCTTGATGTATCCCTGATCTGCATCGCGATGATATACGACCCGGCGCTCGAGAACCGGTGAGTCGTGGTCTTCTCCGCGACCCACCCGCTATCCCATCTGCCATCGCTCTCCCAGTCCCAGCGGACTTCAAGATCTTCGAGCGGATCTTCACCGTCGCTGCTCCCTGACACGTCGAAGGTGAATTGTGTGCCGGTATCACCACGGTCCGGCTCGACCACCAATCGGGCAGTCGGCGCGACGTTCGGTGTGGTCGTGACCGTCACCTGTCGGCTGAAGGATCCGATCCTGCCCCCGCTGTTCCTGACCTCGACCTTCGCTGTCCAGGTCCCGGTTCTGCCATAGCTGTGGGTGGCGGTCTTTCCGGTTGTCCATTCCGTATCCCACGCGTCATCATTGGTCCAGTCCCATCGGATCTCCAGAGTGGAGGAGGAATCCAGGCTGTCGCTGCTCCCTGAGGCGTCGAACACAAAGGATGTGGTCGGATTCCCGCTCGAAGGTCTGACAGAGAACAGCGCTGACGGATCGCTGATTGCCGGCGGCGGTATCTCCCCCGGTTCGGGAGCCAGAACCAGGAAATAGAGAGCTGCCAGTCCGATCATTGCCGTGACTGCGATCATGGCGATGCGCGTTCGCCGGCCCGATCCTGCTCTTCCGGCTTCAGGTGCGATACCTATCTTCAGGGTGCTGGTCCCCAGTTCACCAAGGATGATCTTGAGGTCGTTAATCAGCTCCCGGCAGTTCTGGTACCGGAGTTCAGGCTGCTTGAGAAGCATCCTGCTGATGAGGGCACGAATTGTCGCCGGCACGTCGTCCCTGAGTTGTTCCGGCGGTTCTTGTTCATTGTTGATGATGGAGAATACGAGTTCGCCTTCCGAGGAACTCCGGAACGGCAGTCCACCGGTAATGAGTTCATAGAAGACGACGCCCAGGGACCAGATCTCACTCCGGACGTCGTATGGATGTCCGGTCAGTTGTTCCGGGCTCGAATAGGCCAGCGTACCCATCATGGTACCGGTCCTGGTCAGCTGGCTCTTCTCCTCCACGTGCGCCAGCCCGAAGTCCATGACCTTAACATTGCCCTCCATGGAGACCATGATGTTCGCGCTCTTGACATCCCGATGGAGGATACCCTTCCGATGCGCGGCATCCAGTGCCTCAGCCACACACAGGACGATGTCGACTGCCTTTCGGATGGAGACCCGCCCAGATTCGAGCATGTCCCGTATGGTCTTGCCGTCCACGTACTCCATCGAGATGAAGTGACTGTCATCTTCTTCGAGGAGTTCGAAGACGGTGGTGATATTGGGATGTTGTATCGCAGAAGCAGCCTGGGCCTCACGAATGAACCGTTCGCGTGCTTCCTTGTCCTGAATGAATTTCGGAGAGAGGGTTTTCAGCGCTACGAGACGGTTGAGGATCGTATCCTCGGCCTTGTACACAGCCCCCATTCCGCCCTCGCCGAGTTTATCGACGATCCTGTAGTGACTGATGGTCCTGCCGATCATCGGTACACTCCCCGGGGACACATCACCTCAAGGTCCCGAGATTTCCTGAATATCTGTTGTCAGGCATGGCGTTGCGCAGAGTGTACCCGAGGAGACCCGGAAATTCAAAAGTAACTTGATTGGAGCAGGAAGGAATAAGGTCAGATGCGGGCCGCAGTGATCAGCCGCGAACCCGCTCAGTCATTGAAGGAGTATCCGTCCAGCATGGGACAGGTCTGCATCCTCTCCCGGACAAGCTCCACCTGCTGCGGAGTCCATTCGAACTGGTGCCGACTCTTCCTTGGTTT
>JALGWK010000218.1 GCA_025774205.1 bacterium | reverse complement strand
GTCGCGGCTGCCGTCGGGACCGACAGGGAGTGGAACGATTCTGATGAAGGGGGACTGACCGTGGAAGCTGGTCGGAGGATGGTCACATTATTGGGTGGACAGGAACCGGGACCACTCCGTTATCTGTACAGTCAGGATACTGCTCAACCGGCGTGTCGGCGAAGCCGTGACGACCATCGAGATATATCTGGCACCCGCCAGAAAGGACCTGTCGAGGATGCGCCTGATCCCTCTGCTGTTGTGCCTCATTATCCTCTGTCTGCCCTTCTCTGAAGACACCAGGGCCCAGATCGGACCGGTCCAGAGAGCCCCGGTGGACGCTCCTCCCCGCTTAATCCTCCAGGCAGGTGTATCGTTCTGCATGCCGATCGGCGATCTGGGCGCCACTGAACTGTTCCGGGGTGGATTCGCTACTTCGAGCTTCGGTCTCGAATTCAGACTGCATGCGGCCGTGACCAGGGGCTTCGCGCTCTTTGCCGGCCTCTCGCGGCCGAGATTCGGATACGACACCTCGATGCTTGAGGAAAACGCAATATTTATCCAGAATCCAAAGCAGGGCTTTAATATCGGCCAGGCGGGCGTGCGGGTGGTGATCTCGGAGATGGACGAGGCCCTCACCTACCTGCAGGGTGGTGTTGGACGGTACCGCTTCGAGAGCCAGGCCACCGATGCCGGAGATCTGCTTGTGGAGGGGTTTGATCACGTTCCCGGCTATTCGATCGGTATGGGGGTGATGAACCGGCACAGTGATGGTCCGGGATTCGACGTGACCTTCACCATTCATTTTTCCGAGGTGACCTCGCCTACCCCGAGCACGGGGAAGATGAAGACGCGTTGGCTCTCCCTCACGCTCATGACCGGTTTCGCCGCCGGTGAGGTGAAGTAACGACGGGCGCCACTTCGCGAACAGCGGGTTCTTTCCGGAACGGCTCCTGCCGGGCAGAGACGATCAGTGATCCCTACCTGATTCTCAGTCTGATGGTGAACCGCCGGTAGTCATCGACTCCGACCGCCATGCCGTCATCCTCGGCAACCGTAAAGAGCAGCACGCTGCGCTCCTCAAGGACAAAATTCCATCCGTCCTCGACCTCGATGTCATCAGCCATGACCTCTTCGATCGCTGAGGGCGTAAGACAGGGCAGACGATAGACATATCCAGCACGACCCTCCAGGACCAGGCGGACAACACGTTCCCCCTCCTCCTCGACCCTGATCACCCGCAGGCCTGTCGGCGGATCCCCTTCCCTGGGAGCAGACCTGACCGGACCTTCCTCCACACTTCCCCAGCGGAGGCCGTCCAGGTCGAGTTCGAATCCGCGCCGTCCTCTGACTGCCAGGGTAGATCTTCCGGAACGGAGCCGTCCCTCCTCGACACCCCCGCCGCTCAGTCGTTCCAGAACATTCGGCCGGGGCGCGAACCGGATGGTGAGATCCTCGGGACCGCTGACAAACAGGGAATAGGTTACCTCACGCCCCTCATAGGTCCTGGTGAGATTCAATCCGAGAGATCCTCCTCCCGGCAGGGGATAGTCGTACATCTGCAGATTCGTCCACCCGCCCGGCAGCTGCGGGGTAACGGTGATCCGGTTGTTCGGCAGGTCGAGTTCCAGACCGAGCACACCCCGGATGAGGTTGGCAGGCACGGGACTGGAGGAGAAGAGCTGGTGGGGAACGGTCGTCTCCAGGGCGGTGAAATAATCACCCGACATCACCTCCGGGTGTCGTCCGAGAGCATCGATCCAGGTATTGCCGGCCGCCTGCTGCAGATGCTGATAGCCGGCGTAGCGGCGACCAGCGGCGTATTCAGCCATGGCCACATAGCCGGTCAGGAAGGGCCAGACCGCGCCGTTGTTGTACCCGACCGGATCGTAGAAGGGATTGTCCTCCGAGAGCATCCGGGTACCCCAGTCGGTCGTGATCCTCGCCGAGGCGACCACGTCGAGGGTGTTCTCAGCTGCCTCACCCTCGAGGAGTCCGAACACGATCGGGAACGCGGCCCAGGCGGTGGCGTCGTTCTTCGGCTCGCCGCTGACCGCCACGCCGAAGTTGAGGGTCCCGGTTTCCGGGTCGATGAAGAGTTCGGCCAGCCGCTCCCGGGCGCGCTGATGTTCCGACTCGAACCGGGGCGCCAGCTCCTCCTCTCCCCTCAATCGGGCCAGGTAGGCGAGATCGGAGAGCGCCCTGGTCCAGACCGTGGCGATGAAGACCCCGGTCCTGAGCCCCTCCCGCAGACTTCCCAGTTCCGAGGCTCCGAGTCCCGCGCGGGAGTTGTCCATCAGGCCGTCGCCGTCTTCGTCGGCCCACAGTCCGAACTCGTAGGCCTTCATCAGGTGAGGCCACGATCGCTCGAGGAGGGCCCGGTCATCGGTCCAGCGGATGTAATTGGCGAGGGCAACGATGTAGAACGGGGTCGTGTCACCGTGGATGAAGGCGTAGGGATACTCGCCGAACCAGTCGAGCAGCTCTGCCGAGCGGGTCAGTTCATGCATCATCTTCCCGTCCTCGCGCTGGAACCCCTCCAGGAAGGGGAAGGCGTCGGCCAGGACCCACCCCTGCCCGGCTGCCACCAGGCCGAAGGAGTTGATGCTGGTATCCCCCCCGAAATACCAGGAGAACCCGGGTCGATAGCCGCTCCCGGTGGGGCCGAAGCCTGCCACCAGTCCGGTGCCGAGTCCCGGGGTGGACTGGTGGCCATCGGTCAGTGAACTCACCGCCCAGCGGTACGCCTCTTCGAGCATGGGATCAGGTAGAACGAGTCCTACCACGCCGGGACCGTCGGCCCAGGCCTGTTTCCGCTCTGCGAGCAGTCCGCTGCCCCGGGCGGCCGTCCTCCGGTAGCGATCGATCGTTTCCTGCCGATCCTCCTCTCCCCCGGTGATGACCATCACCACCGGCCCCTCTCCGGCCCGCTCCCGGGTGACGGGGATCTCGAAGGCGTTGGCGCCGGCCAGTTGATGAGCAGGCGCTGACGATCCCCGCGAAGCGTCGGGCGACCCGACCACGGCGTTCACCTTCCCCCGGCTCTCACCCAGCACATAACCGGGAGCGCCCGCGTCGAAGTATGCGTACTGCCCCCCCATGCCGGCGGGCCACATCGGCAGGAGATCGGGGATGAAGGAGGCCACGAGCGTGAGATCGGTGGAGGTGTCCACCTCGAGAAGCATGACCAGCACCGGGTCGACGGTATGCGCGAAGAGAGTCTGCCTGATCTGGAAGCGGGAATGAACGTAGGTGATCTGAACCCCGAAGGGACGCACTTCAACCGTGCGGGCCAGCTCGCTCAGGTCGATCTCACTCCCCACCTCACCGGTCCGGGCTGCCAGGTTGAACTGATGAAAGATCTTCCACGGCCAGATCCACGCTTCGAGGATGCCCTGCTCGGTGCCCATCCAGACCGCCGAAGGGCCGATCGCGTCGATGAAGGCACCCGGTCGGGCCGGACCCCGCAGAACCCATTCATCATCCGCGAGGGACCCGACCGGCCACGCTCCTTTCTCCGGAGCGAAGTTGAGAGGCTGAGCTGTCTGGGCCCGGGTGACCGATGGAGCGACCGCCAGCATCAGGAGGGCCAGGACCATCAGGGCCGGAGCGAACGACCCGGGGCTGGTTGATCGGGATCGGCGGAGGAACATCGACGAGATCGCGATGACCATCGCCGCCGCGGCCAGGATGAGTATCACCACGACCGGGAGGAGGTAGGCCAGGAGGAGGATCCCGGTCGGAACCTGGTGGATCCGTTTCAGCCCCACGAACTGCAGCACTCCCATCCACAGCCCCCCCACCATGGCGCCGATATAGGGGATGTAACCGAAGACGGCCGGGGCGGAGGCATATCCGCCGGCCCTGAAGCTGCCGCGCCATCCTCCCCGGTCATGCCCCATCATCTTCAGGAGGATGTGGACCGCGCAGATATCAGCCAGCAGGGAGGCGAACTGGAGGATCGGGGCCACGATCACGAAAACCCACCACGGGATGCTGAAGGACATCGGCTGGGGCGTCGTGACGATGATCTCGAGCATCTCCTGGAGGAAGGTCCAGGCGCTGATGCCGGAGATGACCATGGGCGGCAGGGTCGTGAGCAGCCAGAACCCGATGACGGACACGACCGGTCCTGACGGGGGAAGCGCATCAAAAAAGCGGAGGGGCGCCCGGAGCACATCAAAGATGGTACCGAAGAACGCCGTGAGCGGACCGTCATCGCCGATCCGCTCCCAGGCCGGCGGCATCTGGAGAGGTTTCATCCTCCCATGGTAGCACTCAGAATCCCGATCCTGCCTCCTCCTTCGCCATCAGGTCCTCGACCGGGCGCAGGACCGCATCGAGGTTGCTTCGGTACATCAGGAAGACCGTCTCGCCCCCACCTGTTTTCACATAGTACCTGCTGCTGTCCTCCGGCCTGTCGAACGCCGTCACTTCGATCAGTGAACCGTCGACGAGTCGACCGGTAATCGTCAGCAGCGGATTCTCCCAGTCGGCTTCGATCACTTCACCAGGTTCCGGGAACGCGGATGCGGTCAGAGTGGCAACCCTCCGGATGATGGTCATGGCCTGGAGGGAGTCAGCCGCGGTCACTCCATCAGCGGTCCGGATCACCCAGGGCGCATCGGGCGCCTCCGGCAGGCTGCCCCGCCGGGCGAGCGTGTAATCGGTGTCCTCTCCGACGACCGAGACCTGTTCGAGGCTCTCCAGCGGCAGGGAGAAGATCGTCCGGTCGCGCCAGGCGCTGACGGTCTTGTTGAAATAGCCGCTCACGAGTCCGCTGGCGGTATGGACGTCATCCTCGGAGAACCGGCGGATGTAGGTATGGTTGAAATCGCTGGTCATCTTCCCGATAAAGACCGACAGCATTCGCCGGTTACCTTCCTGCCCGCCGTAGAGCTGAACGAGAACTCCGGTATCAGTCCCGACCTCGTACAGGTCGTGGTTCGCCGGATTGCTCGAAACGACGTTCACGGTCGCGAGCTCACCCGCCTTCTCGAGCAGGTCTTCCACCAGGGTCTGGTTGGCGGGATACTCCAGCGGTTCGGTTATGATCCAGGTCCCTCCCCGCTTCTCCAGGTTGACTTCGTTGCCCTTGCCGCTGATGGATATCCGGGTCACATCCTCGACCTCTACCCGGTCGAAGGTACGGACCCGGGAGGTGGTCTGGCGCCGTTCCAGCGTGGTCCAGGCGACAGTGACCACCAGCAGGATCCCGAATGTGATCAGCAATTTCCGTGTGCTTCCGGTCATGTTCTATTCCTCCGCAACCGACGCGGTCACAGCCATCCCCTTCCCCGGCCTCCGGCGGTATCGCCACCAGAGGAGTCCCGCAAGGATCGCAAGGATGGAAGGCAGGAGGATGATGA
>JALGWK010000217.1 GCA_025774205.1 bacterium | reverse complement strand
TTTGAACGTGGAGGATTTCCGCAATACCACCCGGAACATCTACCGGGCAGTCGTGGTTGCGGCCCGGGAAGCCCGGAAGATAAACAACCTCAGGCGCATGCAGGCGATCCATGACCCGGAGTACATCGAACCGGATTCGAAGGTGACGACCGAGGCTCTGACCCGCCTCATCGAGGGACGGGTGGAAGCCGAGGAGAGTGAAGCCACCGAAGAGTGAGAGGCTGAATTCGAGCCATGGCACGGATCCTTCTCGGCATCAGCGGCTCGGTTACCGCCTACAAGGGGGCCGAACTGGCGCGTGAGTTCATCCGCCGGGGCCATCAGGTCCGGGCGATCATCACCTCCGGCGGGCAGCGCTTCGTGACTCCGCTGCAGCTGCAGGCCCTGACCGGGTTCCCCGTGCCGAAGGATCAGTGGGCTTCAGAGCAGCCTGATGGCATTGATCATATCTACCTCGCGCGCTGGGCCGATACACTCGTCGTGACTCCCGCCTCGGCGAACACCCTTGCGAAATTCGCCGGCGGGATCGCCGACGACCTGCTCTCCACGACCGCGCTGGCGTTCGAAGGACCGCTCTTCATGGCTCCCTCGATGAATTCAAAGATGCTCCTCCATCCTGCCACCGCTGATAACAGCGGGGTCCTCTCCTCCAGAGGAGTGACAGTTCTGGACTGTGAGGAGGGCGAACTGGCCTGTGGAGAGACCGGTCCCGGCAGGATGATGGAACCGGTCCGGATCGCCGACCAGGTCGAGACCCGGCTGGCCGGGCAACTCGACTACAGCGGAATCCGCGCCCTGGTCTCAGCCGGGCCGACCGCCGAGCCGATCGATCCGGTCAGGGTTGTCACCAACCGTTCATCGGGGCGAATGGGTTTCGCGGTCGCCGCCGCGCTGGCCGAGCGGGGAGCAACCGTGCGGCTCGTGACGGGACCGACCACCCTGGAAGCGCACCCGAGGGTGGCAGAGACCGTGCGCGTGATGACCACCGCCGAGATGGCGGAAGCCCTCGGCGAACGATTCGAGGAATGCGATCTCCTGATCATGGCGGCGGCGGTCGCTGACTGGCGACCTGAAGATTTCTCGGCGGAGAAGCTGTCCCGTGAAGATGGCTCAATCGTCCTCCGCCTGACTCCTACAAGGGACATTATCGCTGACCTGGCCGCCCGGAAGGGTGATCGGATCATTATCGGCTTCGCGCTCGAAACGGGAGATCTTGTGACCGGCGGCCGGGCGAAACTGGAACGGAAGGGCCTCGACGCGATCGCGGTCAACGATCCCGCTGAAGAGGGAGCCGGGCCGGAAACGGAAACGAACCGGATCACGCTCCTGCATGCCGATGGCAGAACCGAGGAACTGCCGTTGCAGTCGAAAGAGACGATCGCGCACCGTCTCCTCGACGCGGTCCACTCACACCTCCGGCGGAACCGTGACCGAATGGTTGAATGACGCCGGTCGCTTCCTTCGACAGTTCTCAGAATCTGAAGGCGATATCCTCCTTGCCGCACAAGCTGTTTCCACTGAAGATGAACGGGCTGAAGACAAACAGGCTGAAGATGAGGGGGTCGTTGAAGATAGGCCCCAGGTGGAGGAACCTGAGATGAGCGGCGGAAGGGAAAGTGGACAGCTCAACCTGATCCCGGGTCGGGAACCGGTTCCCGGGTCAGAGATCAGCACTCCTCCCTGGTACGGCAGGCCGCCGCGACCCGACGTCGATCCGGCAGGCATCCCCGACTCGATGACCTGCGCGATTCCCGACGATACAGCTGCCCGGACCGACCTGGTAACCAGGTTCGGATTTGAGATCTCCTCCTGTCTGAAATGCTCCCTGGGGGAGACCAGGACGAACTTCGTCTTCGGAACGGGCAACCGGAACGCGGCCGTGATGTTTGTGGGAGAGGCTCCCGGCAGGGATGAGGATCTTCAGGGCGAGCCGTTCGTGGGACGGGCTGGCGGACTGCTCAACCAGATCATCGAGGCCATCGGCTTCACCCGGGAGGAGGTCTACATCGGGAACATCCTGAAGTGCCGGCCTCCCGGGAATCGCGATCCGCAGCCGGATGAGGTTGCCGCCTGCGAGCCGCATCTCCATCGACAGATCGAACTGATACAGCCGGTGGTTATCTGCGCCCTCGGACGCATCGCCGCCCAGACCCTGCTGAAGACGACCGCCTCCCTGGGGAAGCTGCGGGAGCGGACCCACCTCTACCAGGACCGACCGCTGGTGGTTACCTACCATCCGGCCGCCCTTCTGCGTAATCCGAACTGGAAGCGGCCGACCTGGGAGGATATGAAGCTGCTGAAGAAGATCCATGACGAGAGGGTGACCCGATGAGCGCTGCCGATCGCGGGTCGACCGGACAGCAGGTCAGGGAGCAGCGGCTTCCGCCCCAGGCGGTCGAGGCGGAACGCGCGGTTCTGGGAGCCATGCTGCTCGGGGTCGACGCCATCGGCAAGGTCGTCGAGGTCCTCGACGAGACCTGCTTCTACCGGGACGCGAACCGCCGGGTGTTCGAAGCGGTCATCTCTCTCTATCAGAAGAACGAACCGGCCGACCTGGTCACCGTGCGGGAAGCCCTGAAGAGCGCCGGGAACCTTGAAGCGATCGGGGGAGAGATCTACCTGGCTGAACTGCTCGACGAAGTGGCTTCTTCGGCCAATGTCAGCCACTACGCCCGGATCGTGCTCGAATCGGCAATCAAGCGGAAGTTGATCGGAGCCCTGACCGGTGTCATCGGGGACGCCTACGACACCACCGAAGAAGCGGTCGATCTGCTTGACCGGGCGGAACAGACCATCTTCAGTCTCTCGGAGAGGCGACTCAGGAAGGGCGCCCTCCCGCTGGAGGCAGTGCTCGAAAAGACATTCGAACTTATTGAGAAGGCGCATGAGCGGAAGGGCGGGCTCTCCGGAATCCCCACCGGCTACAAGAAGCTCGATGACATGCTCGCCGGACTGCAGGCCGCGGACCTGATCATCCTGGCCGGCCGGCCGAGCATGGGGAAGACGGCCTTCGCCCTCAACGTGGCCCGCAATGTGGCGATCGATGAGAACATCCCGGTGGCCTTCTTCAGCCTGGAGATGTCCTCCAACCAGCTGGCCCAGCGGATGCTCTGCTCGGAAGCGCGGGTGAACATCCACTCGGTCCGAACCGGCCGCCTGCCCGCCACCGACTGGCAGAAGCTCTCGATGAGCGTCGGTCGTCTGGCGGACGCCAATATCATGATCGATGACACGGCATCGCTCGGAGTGCTTGAATTTCGGGCCAAGGCACGGCGCTTGAAGGCTGAACACAACATCGGACTGGTGGCTGTCGATTACCTCCAGCTGATGACCGGTCCCCGTTCAGAAAGCCGTCAGATAGAGATCACGATGATCAGTCGGGCACTGAAAGCGCTGGCCAAGGAACTCAACATCCCGGTCCTGGCTCTCAGTCAGTTGAGCCGGGCGGTCGAGACGAGGACAGGCGACCACCGGCCCCAGCTCTCCGACCTTCGTGAATCGGGCGCGCTGGAACAGGATGCCGACGTCGTCCTCTTCATGTACCGGCCGGAGTACTACAACCGGGACAAACCGGAGTACCAGGGCCTGGCGGAGGTGATCGTCGGCAAACAGCGCAACGGACCGACAGGACTCGTCCCGCTCGTGTTCCATTCCGCCTACGCCCGGTTCGACAACCAGGCTGCCGAGACTGTGAGCGAGGAGCCGGCCAACTGAGATGAAGATCCAACGCGAACCAGTTATTCTGCGGATGATCGAGAGGTTCGGGGAGAGCATGATTTCGCTCGCCATCACCGTGGGAGAGGTCGTAATCCTCTTCTTCGATATGCTCAGCAGGTTCCCTCGACTCATCAGGCATCCCGGTCTCCTGCTGACCCAGATGGAGGTCATCGGCCTGCGCAGCATCCCCCTGGTCATTTTCGCCAGCATGTTCACCGGGGCAGTCTCGGCCACCCAGGCCGGATACCAGATGGAGGGGTACGCGCCACCCTCACTGGTCGGCGCGGTGGTGGGGAAGGCGGTGATCCTGGAACTCGGTCCCGTGCTCACGGCCCTGGTTGTGGCCGGCCGCGTCAGTACCAGTATTGCTGCCGAGCTGGGCACCATGAAGGTGACCGAGCAGATCGATGCTCTCGAGACGATGGCTATCGATCCGGTCTGGTACCTGGCCGCGCCGCGATTCTTCGCCGGGTTCCTGATGATGCCGATCCTGGTGATCGTGGGCAGCTTCGTGGCGATCCTGGGCGGGTACGTGGTCTCGAACCTGATGCTCGACGTCTCAGCGCCGACCTTCTTCAACGGTGTGAAGATGCTCTTCTCCAGTTACGACGTACTGATCAACCAGGTGAAAGCGGTCATCTTCGGCGGGGTGGTGGCCCTCTCGGGGGTCTATTTCGGTTACCGGACCACGGGAGGCGCGGAGGGGGTGGGGCGTTCGACGATCCAGGCCGTCGTCACGGCCCTGGTGCTCATCCTCATCTTCGACTACCTGATAGCGACGTTGATGCTCTGATGAGACATCGTGAGAACGTCTGTGAGCCGACCGAAAACGGCTGCGAGATCGTCATTGAGAACCTGGCCAAGAAACTCGGCGGACAGCCGGTCCTGCGGGACGTGAACCTCACCATTCCACCCCGGGCGACACTCGGTATCGTGGGGCGGTCGGGCAGCGGCAAGAGTGTTCTGCTGAAACACATCATCGGCCTGATGTGGCCCGATTCAGGCAGGATCCTCATCAATGGCTGCGACCTCAATTCAATGGACCGGGACCAGCTCTACCAGACCCGGAACCGGTTCGGGATGCTCTTCCAGTCAGCGGCCCTGCTCGACAGCATGACGGTCGGCGAGAACGTCGCCCTCAGCCTGATCCACAACCGCAGCATGAACAAAGGCGAGATCGCCGACCGGGTCGCGGAGTGTCTCAACATGGTCGGTCTCCGTGGTCTCGAGGACAGGATGCCGAGCGAGATGAGCGGCGGCATGAAGAAGCGGGTGGGACTCGCCCGCGCAGTGGCCATGGGCCCCGAAGTGATGCTCTTCGATGAGCCGACCACCGGACTCGATCCGATCATGGCGGCGGTCATCGACGAGGTCATCAAGGATCTCGTGGACCGACTCAAAACAACAGCGGTTGTTGTAACCCACGACATGCGCAGTGTCACTACCATCTGTCATCAGGTGGCTTTTCTCCATCGCGGCATTATCTTTGCACAGGGTACACCGGCAGAGATCACGGCCAGCGAGGATG
>JALGWK010000216.1 GCA_025774205.1 bacterium | reverse complement strand
ACAGTCGAGACCATGCTCAGACCGGCCTTCGAGACGCAGTACTCCACCCGGTTCACCGAAGAGACCTCGGCCGAGATCGAGGTGATGAAGATGATCGAGGAGAATCCTCCCTCTCCTTCCCCTCCTTCCCTTCTTTCCCCTTCGTTCCTTCTTTCTCCATCTTCCCCTCGTGCTTCCGCGTCCCTGCGTTCTCCTTCCTTTCGTTCTCCTCTCTCCCTCCGCTCTCTTCTTTCCCTTCTCTCCCGCCTGCCCCTTCCGTCCCTTGGCTCCCCCTCTTCTATTCCTCATCGCCTGGGAGAGGAAAAACGTCCCGCGGAGGTTGACCGCCAGCACCCGGTCGAAACTCTCGGGAGTCGTCTCGAGCACATCGTTCCGCTCGAGGGGGGCGATCCCGGCGTTGTTCACCAGGGTGTCTATCCGGCCGAAGGCGGCCTCGATATCGGTAACGATCTTCCCGTGTCCCTCGATCAGGGCGATATCGGCCTCCACGGGCAGGAAACCGGCCCCCAGCCCATCGAGTTCGGCAGCCAGACTGTCGAGCCCGGCTCGTTCCGGGGTTGACTCGACCGCGAGATCGACACCCGCGATGTCGAATCCGGCCGCTGCGAGATCGAGCGCGATCGCCCGACCTATGCCGCGACCGGCGCCGGTCACAACCGCTACTGGACGATTATCCATGTCCTGCCTCCATTCCGGTCTCCATCCCGGTCTCTATTCCGGGCGCCCTACCTGATGACATCATCGTTACGCCAGGCTTCCCACACCTGTTCGAACCAGGGATCCTCCCTCGGCACCGGCCTGATATCGACCCACTCCCGCCGGGCCCGGCCCCCCTGATCGAGCTGCACCTCCAGGATGTGGCCGTCCACGAAGGAGCCCTCCTCCTCAACCAGGAAGCGCCACACATCCTCGAGTCCTTCGCATGGCAGTTCCCCGGCCCGATCGAGCACCAGGAACGAGCCCCGGCTCCGGCCGCCGCGAGCAAGGTATTCGGCGATCGCCTCCAGGTAGACCGCGTGAGTGAGACCGAGGTCGAGATTCCGGAAGGCCGAGGGCAGATCGGCGGTGGATTCGACCCGGAGCCGCTCACGCAGGTCGTCACAGAGGCGCCAGGCGTCCTCAACCGACTGATCGATCCCGTCGGGATTCCTGATATGAGCACCGACCCGCGACATCCTCTGCCGGATCTCCCGAGCGGTCGTCTTCACCTCGAGCGGATCATCCCCGGCCGGTCCGGTGAACCGGCGGGCGACCGACAGCAGTTCACTGAGCTTCGGACCGGCGGAGGTCAGAAATGCTTCCCCGGCCGGTGGTTCCCCGGCATACCGCCGGCTGATGTACTGCGCGGCCCTCAGGGCGCCCACCTGCCCGGCGTTCAGCGCCGATCCGCCCGGCCGCCTGACGCCGTGGGTGCCGTTAACCTCGCCGACCGGGAAGAGATGCCGGACGTTCGATTCCCACCAGACGTCACCCCGCAGACCGCCGTTGTTGTGCTGGGCACAGACCGCTATCTCGAGCGGCTCTTCGGCCAGGTCTATGGCGTTGTCGAGGTAGAGCTGGATCGCCGGCGGATTCATCTTCCGGAGACGATCGATCGGCGTCTCCTGTACCGATCCTGAGCGTTCGAGATATTCCTTTGCTTCCGGTGCCAGCACGTCCAGGGTGAACTCCCCCGATCCGGCCGGACCGGTCGGATTCCGTCGGTAGTCGAGGAACACCCGCCTCCCCTTCATCACCCGTTCACGGTAGACCAGCAGGTCGATCAGGGAAGACCCGTGGTCGCGTACCTTCCGGGGATCGAAGGGCCACTCGTAGCCCTTCAGGAAGATGGCGGTGGCCAGCCGGCCCGGGTTGGGAAAGAAGGCATTGAGGAATTCATGTTCATCGCCGCCGTCAGCGTCGGTGGAGAAGTACCGGGGGATCACCTGCTGGTATGAACCGGAGAGGTTCCAGCGGAAGGAGATGGAGGCCAGTCCGAACTGGGATTCGGTCAGGTTCTGCGCCACAGCGCCCGCCTCGAGGGCCAGGCCGGTGCTGCCGATCTGACTCTCGGGATAGACACTGGCCTCGTAGATCCCGCCCGGTCCGCCTGTCCCGAGGATGATGTTCGGAGCGTTGAAGAGAACATAAGGTGAGGTCCCGGTTTCGGAGGCGGCAAGGTCGAGGGCCAGCGCTCCGATCACTCTCACGCTGGCTCCCTCCGGCTCGGTGAGGAGCGAGATCACCTGGCAGGAGTCGAACACCTCCAGACCACGCTTCCCGATGGCCGCGGCCAGGGCGGTGAACATCATCTGCGACGTCCTCGGACCGGCCGAAGTGGCTCGGCCCCGTTGGTCGTGGTCGGTCCGGTACCCGACGAATCCTCCGTGGGAGTCATGCGGGAAGGGTACCCCGAGGTTCACCAGGTTGAGAAAGGCGCGGGCTGAATTCTGGGCTTCGCAGAGCGCGATATCGCCGTGCATCGAACCGCCGTTGAAGAGATCCTCCGCCATCTGCAGGGGGGAGTCGGCGGCGTCACCGGCCAGTGAAAGCTTGTAGTAGGTCTGCTTGTCGGAGCCGGCGTTGTTCGAGGTGCCCCCGCCCCACCGCTCGGTGACAATGGCGAGGTCCTCCTGGCCGAGATCGTGGAGGTTGACCGCCGCGGCGAGGGCGGCCGCTCCGCTGCCCACGATGAGCGTGTTCACCGAAACGAGACGTATCTCGGTCTCTTCGAAGGTGATGTCGGTCCTCTTCACCCGGATCCCTCCCTGCGACGGGCACGCTTCTCCCGATATTCCTTAGCATATATCTCCCGGTCGCGCACGATGCATCCGCCCGGGCTTCCAGTCCGGATCAGTTCCGAACAGCCGGAGCAGGCGACACAGACCCGGGCGGGATCGAGCCGCCCGTTCTCCATGAGGTCCCTGGGCGCGTCAGGATAGGCGAAGGCGCCCCGACCGACTCCGACGATCGACGCCTGCCCGGCGGCGATGACGGCGGAGGCCACGTGGGGATGGAACTGGCGGAGCCAGGAGTACCCGGTCCCGACGACCGGCAGGTCGGGCATCTCACGCTGGAACTCGGAGGTCAGACTGATCAACCGGCAGACCCCGACCAGTGGATGTTCCGGCGGTTCCCGGTCGCCATCGACCGGCCGGTTGAAGGGCCGTCCGGTCCAGGGATTGTGGGAGGGGACACCCGCGGTCGCGTTCAGCAGCACGCAGCCGAGGTCGATGAGTTCGCGGGTCAGTGTCAGCGGCTCGGTCAGGTCGGGCCCGGGAGTGCCCTCCTTCGTGACTCCGAACCCGTACGGCCAGGGGATCCCGTCGAAGAGATTGAGCCGGACGGTCAGCAGGAGGTCGGGGTATTCCATGCCGATCCGCTTCAGCGTCCCGGTCAGGAATCGGGCCCGGGCGTCGAGATGCTCCCCCCCGAAATCACTCCCCTCCCGAGTGGCCGCCCCCAGCAGTTCGTGGACCAGGTAACCGTGACAGGCCTTGATATCGATGGCGTCGAAGCCGGCCTGCCGCGCCAGGCGGGAGGCATCCACGAACCGGTCCTGCAGCCGACGCAGGTAATCATCGTCGACAACCGTGATCGACTCATACCGGTGGTCTATCACCGGATTGGCCGCCGCGGCCATGGGACGCGGAACACCCTCCGGCCGGCTGAATCTTCCCGAATGGGTGAGCTGGAGCACCAGGAGCGGCCGGTGATCGGGTCCGAAGTTCCCGGCCGCCGCCGACCGGGTATCCTCGACCAGTCTGCTGAACTCATCGAGGGTCCCCTCGTGGAGGTGGAGCTGACGGGGATTCGAGCGGCCCTCCGGGACGACGCTCGCGGCCTCGAACCAGATCAGGCCGCTGCCCCCTCCGGCGAAGCGGCGATAGCGTCTGAAGGCCAGTTCACCCGGCGCGCCGTCAGGCTCCGAGTCGAATCCCTCCATCGGGTGGATCGCCATCCGGTTGGGCAGTTGGCGACCGCCGATTGAAACCGGTTCGAGCAGCGGCTCGATCGATTCCTGCCAGGGCAGATCGAGTCCGAGGCGTGCGGCCTCGGCCTTCAGGTCCTCCCCGCTTCGGTATGGAAAGGATCCCATGGCGGTCTCACTCCCCCAGTCCG
>JALGWK010000525.1 GCA_025774205.1 bacterium | reverse complement strand
CGATCGCTTCGAACGGCGATCTCTATCTCGGCAGCAAGGATGGAAGCATTGCCGCCATCGCTACCCAGTCCCTGGGACTGGCTCTCTCGCCCTGGCCGAAGTTCCGGGCCAACGTGCGAAATACAGGCCGTAAATAGGCTGTCCAGGCAGTGAAAAGCGTTGGCGTTCTGAGGCGAGATCAGTCGATGATTCGCAGCTCGTTCGTCAGTTCGTCCACATCACCCGGTTCAATGGGGAAATGCCCGGCCAGGAGGTCTCCGGAGTGGGCGATCGCCTGTCGCAATCCTTCTGCGGCCTGACCCGAGCGTATGCCGTCCAGCACCAGGTCCCTGACCTGGTTCCAGTCCTCCTGCGTCAGTTTCGCAGCGATCGCGTCATCCCCGATTACCTGCACGGTATGTTCGAACAGGGAGTAAATGAGGACACCGGTACCGGCGGCGGTTCCGCGCACTCGGAATCTCTGGAACGCCTCGGCCGCGCTCCGATCGACTTCCGCTTCCATCTCAGCGCGCGAGAGGAACGGCAGTTTCAGGGCCGGGATCCACGTGCTGAGAGCCGCTCCCAGGCTGAATCCCACGAGGAAGATCACCACGATCGGTACCAGGCCGAGAATGAGACGCTGACCTGAGGCCCAGTCCCCTTCCACGGGGCGTATCTCCTGGAAGATGATCCAGCTGACGATGAGCAGGAGAACGGAGCAGGTGAGTCCGAACAGATCCTCGGCCCGATCGTAGCGCCCTGAAGCAGTCGCAATCACCGGCACGATCTCGCCGGAGGTCTTCTTCTCAGCCGCGCTGACCGCTTCAGCTATCGTGGTACATTCAGGTTCTGTAAAGAACGTGCTCGCTCGTTGCATTTATTCACCTACCATGAACCGGTGGCGCCGCCACCGCCTGAGGACCCACCTCCGAAACCCCCACCACTTCCCCCGGCAGCAGCCGCGATCTTGAGCAGGATGACGATAAGAAATCCCAGGGCGATGATAAGAGCCCAGCCCCAGCCCTTACGCCCCGATTTGAACAGCGAGACGATCACACCTATCACCAGGGCGATGCCGACCAGGAAGAGCGGCAGTATCCACCATGGCCGGGTAGGCTTGGGGAGCCCCAGTCCACGTGCCATGGCATCCAGGCCGCGAACGCCCTCCAGAATCCCCAGGGAGTAATCGTCCTTCTTGAACTGGGGGATAATGAGCGAATTCATGATCCGCTGGGCCTGCACGTCATACTCGAAATCCCATGAGGCACCCAGCTCGATCCTGGCCTTCCGGTCACCCAGAGAAACCAGGAGGAGCATGCCGAAGTTCCGCTCCTGTGGGCGTAGTACTCGATGGAGACAGGCTCACCTGAGGGGTTATAGCCGGCAATGGAACGGATGGTCACGATGTAGACCGGTATCTGTTCTTCCTGCCAGAGGGTCAGGGCTGTCTCATCTATCTGGCTCCGCTCTTCCACCCCGATGAGGTCGGCCTCGTCGACGAACCAGTTTTCACCGGGGGGCTTCTCCGGAAAGACCAGTTCCTGTGCGCTGACTGAAGCCGCGTTCAGCAGGAGGATTCCGGCCAGGCTGAAAAGGATGAGACGGCAATACCCGAACATTTGCCTGTGCTGCCCCGGGGACTGCTGTTCAGTCATTGCGGTCATGGTGCCTCTCCTCGATGGTCCGTAGGAAAGCGTACCAGTCAGTTCAATGGAGTGTCAATATTCGGCTGCAGACAGCACGATTTCTCACGATCGATGCACGATCAGGTGCGTGGAACGCGACGGATCGGTGTCCTCGGCTTGCCGAGGATGTCCCGGTAGATCGCCAGGTACTCCTTCGCCGGCTGCTCCCAGGAGAAGTCGAGGGACATGACCCTCCGGCGGAGGTCCGGCCATATCCGGGGCTGCCGGTAGACCGAGAAGGCCCGGTGCACCGCAGCCATCAGGGCCTGCGGGGTGGTGTTGTGGAAGACGAAGCCGGTGCCCTGCTTGGGGTCCTTCGTGAGATCGATCACGGTGTCGACCAGCCCGCCCACGCCCCGCACTATGGGAATCGTCCCGTACCGCATGGCGTAGATCTGGCTGAGGCCGCACGGTTCGAAGATCGAGGGCATGAGCAGATAATCACTGCCGGCTACGATCCGATGAGCCAGTGGATCGTTATAGCCGATGGTGACGGCGATCCGGTCGGCGTGAGCGGTCGCGAGCCGGGCCATCTCCAGCTCATATGACGGATCCCCTTCG
>JALGWK010000019.1 GCA_025774205.1 bacterium | reverse complement strand
TTCGGCCAGTTCTTCCATGGCGCAATACTGAGCGGTCGTGGAACCGACATGTCCTGCGCCGACCACGGTTATCTTTTTAGCACCCACGGTTCACGCACCTTCCTTCAGAGAATTCGGAATATGATGTTCAGTTCGACTGCTGCAGAGGCTCAACCCGAACCCACTTCCTGCTCCGGCCCCGTCGCTCGAAAACAACAGTACCATCCACAAGTGCGAAGAGGCTGTCATCTCCCCCCCGCCCCACGTTCGGACCGGGATGGATGCTGGTTCCACGCTGACGGATCAGGATCGTGCCGGCAGTTACCCGCTGACCGCCGTAGCGCTTGACACCCAGGAATTGAGGGTTGGAATCGCGGCCGTTCCGGCTCGAGCCGACCCCTTTCTTGTGGGCCATCCTGCTACCCCTTTCGCTCTCTTTGGCTTTCTAGGCTTTCTAGTCTTTCTTGACGCCGGTCACAACGGCCTCGGTGTAATGCTGCCGATGGCCCGCCAATCGACGATACTTTTTACGGCGCTTCTTCTTGTAAACTGTCACCTTCCGATCCCGACCGTGCCCCAGAACTTCAAGACTTACCTTCGCTCCCGCGACTTCCGGAGTGCCGATATCGGTGCTCTTCTCCTCGCGCAGCAGCAGAACGCGGTCGGCGTCGAACTTCTTGCCGGCTTCCAGGTCGTTGTAAAAGGGTACGCGAACCACATCCCCTTCACGAACAACCAGCTGACGGCCCTTTACTTCGATAACTGCGTACACCCTTTTCCTCCAGATACCTGAGGCATCACCCCGGCAGGAACTGCCCGCGAACCGGTCGCGGAGTCCAATCAGGCTAATAAACCCCATTCCCCTGTAAGCGTCAAGCCTGCGCGTCCGGACCTCTGGTCAGACCCGGAAAGAACGTCGGATCGCGGCTCTCAGGTCATGTAATTATCGGTTACGTAGCGCTTCCGTCTGATACTGAAGACCGCGAACCGGTCCCCGTCCAGATTCTCATCCTCATCGAGCTGGATCCTCAACCGGCATCGATTCGCGATGGCCTTCAGTCGCTGAGAATCGTTCTCCCGCAGGTGTTCGGCCACCTCCGGGCTGACTTCGAGCCGATATTTCCTGTCTCGTGAACCGACCCGGGCCCGCTGGAACCAGCGCTCGATCTTGGTCGTCAGCGTATCCCGACTCAATACCCGACCGCTTCCTGTGCAGGTCGGACAGACATCGCTCAGCGCATGGAACAGACTCGGCCGTACCCGCTGCCGGGTCAGCTCGATCAGACCGAACTCCGAAAAGTCGGAGATATTGAACTTGGCCCGGCTCTGCTTCATGCCGGCTCTCAGTTCACCGAGCACCTGTCGCTGGTGGCCGGGGTCATCCATGTCGATGTAATCGATGACCACGATCCCGCCGATGTCTCTCAACCGCAGCTGTCGAGCGATCTCCTTGGAGGCCTCGATGTTGGTCCTCAGAATGGTCTGGGCCTGATTCTTCGTACCGACATAGCGCCCGGTGTTGACATCGATCGCGACCATACCCTCGGTGTGCTCGATGGTGATGTTGCCGCCGCGTTTCAGCCACACCTTGCGGTCAAAGGTCTTCTTGATCTCCGCTTCGATACCGAACTTGTCGAAGATCGGTTCTCTACCGCGGTAGAGATGGACCCGTTCCAGGAACTGGGGAGCAACATCCCGCAGGTATCGACGGATCTCATCGTAGATCTTCTTGCTGTCGATTGTCAGACGGGAGATTTCCGCGCCGAAGGCATCCCGGATGATGCTGGTGGAGAACCCGGTCTCCTCATGCATCCTGCTTGGCACAGGCAGCGTGGAGTAGTTCTTCTGGATCTCTTCCCAGCGTCTGACCTGACGGGCCAGATCATCCTGGATGTCTTTCTGATCCTTGCCTTCAGCCTCGGTTCTCAGGATCACCCCGAGGTCCTTCGGCTTGATATTCCTGATTATCCTGTACAGACGCCTGCGTTCGTTCCGGTCGGATATCTTGCGGCTGATGCCGATCTTGCTGTCGGCCGTCAGCAGCACAAGAAACCGCCCGGGGAGGCTGACCTGGGTCGTCAGTCTGGGACCCTTCGTACCGATCGGCTCTTTGGTGACCTGGACCATGATCTCCTGGCCACGTTTGAGCCGCTGTTCTATCGGTCGATGGTCACCGCTGCGGTGGGGGCGTTTCCCCCCACCCTTCTTCTGATTCCGGGATTTTCTGGAATCGGTGCCGGAATCTTCGTTCTCAACCTCGGAATCTTCTTCGAATTCCACGTCGAGTTCAGCGGTGATCTCTTCCATCCTGGCTGAAACGTCTGAAACGTGGAGAAAGGCACCCATTTCCATGCCGATATCCACGAATGAGGCCTGCATTCCAGGCAGCACCGTCTTGACTTCGCCTTTGTAGACGTTTCCGACGATGCGCATCTGGTCAGGACGCTCGACGTCCAGCTCGACCAGCTGGCCATCCTCCAGCAACGCGATGCGCTCTTCGGACGCGCCGGCGTTGATGAAGATTTCTTTTTCCAATGAACGATTTCGCCCCCTCTGGCGATCCCTCCTTCTCCGGGTATCTAAGGGGATGGAGCAGAAACTTGTACGCGTGGAGGACCGGCGTGATTCCGAACGGCTCTCTGTGGCCGGATAAGCGGTGTCGGGCCTATTCGAAGATCTCTTTTTCGTTGCAGGAACAATACTTGAGGAAATTCCTGCGGAACCTCAAGGCCCCTGTCCGTTCGGACTCTGTCGGTGAAACGACCATAATCGGTTTGATGGTCTCTCCACATGCCTGACAAGTATCGCCCCTCTGCTCCCTGGCTTTGGCGATCTTGTCCGCGAATGATTTACCCTTTGCCATTATCGTGCGATCCTTCCGGTCCGGTTGAGGTCATTCCCTGTCACCGGCCGGTCATGTTGCATGAATAATCTCTGGATCATGTAATCCGGCCACAATCTCACAAGCTTTTAAAGGTCGGATACGGGGATTGTCCTGTCAATCGTATACTAGTGCCCTGTCACGCAATAACCGTCGCATTCGAGCGGCGCCGTATCCCACCTGTCACGTGATAACGGTCGATAATGTCGTTCCTTGACTGCCGCTCCGGAGCGTCAGTGAGCGGGTAGACCCGGTGCGTGGGAACGGATTATTTCGGGTACCGAGCTGAGCGCCTCATCGAGTTTCATGATGTCCGGTCCGCCGGCCTGGGCCAGGTGGGCCTTGCCACCTCCCTTGCCGCCGGTGATCTGCGCGATGGTATTGATGATGGGGCCTGCCATCCAACCCTCACTGACCAGGTCGTCCGAGACCACGCAGAGCAGTACCACCTTCTCCTCATGCTCCATGCCCAGGACACCGACTCCCCGGCCCAGCTTATTCCGTACAGCGTCAGCCAGGTGACGCATCATGCCGATGTCGACCGCCTCGACCCGCCCCACCACAACCGGCACGCCCTCTACCTCGGTGGCATTCCCGATCAGTTCATCGACCTGGTCCATCCCCCGCTTCTCGGCATCCTTTGCCGTCGCTTTCCGGAGGGTCCGGTTCTCCTGGAGCAACTGTTCCGCCTGATTGATGAGATCCGCTTCACTCCCGCCGCCCAACAGATCTTTCAGACCGAGGACCGTCTGATGCTCGCGGATAGCGGTCTCCACGGCGTCCTGCGCGGTGACGGCTTCGATGCGCCGAACGCCCGAAGAGATGCTCCCTTCCTGCGTCAGGCGGAAATAACCGATCTCACCGGTCCGGGTAACATGGGTGCCGCCGCACAGTTCCTTGGCCCATCCGGGAGTGTCCACAACCCGGACTATATCGCTGTATTTATCTCCGAAAAATGCCAGGGCACCCGCTGCCAGGGCCTCCTGCTGCGGCAACTCACTCGTTTCCAGGGCCACATCGGCCTGCACCGCCCGGTTCACCCATCGTTCCACCTCGGCCTGTTCCGCGCTGCTCATCGACGAGAAGTGGGAGAAGTCGAACCGGAGCCGTTCCGCTTCCACGAGAGATCCCGACTGCTGGACGTGATCGCCCAGGACCTCCCTCAAAGCGGCATGGAGAAGATGGGTCGCGGTATGGTTGCGCATGATCCGTTCCCGACGGATCGCGTCGATCTCGGCCGAGACAGATCCCGGGCTGATACTGCCGGACGACACGGTGCCGCCGTGGAAGAAGACCCCGCCGATACGCTGCACCCGCTCCACCCGGAAAGAGCAGGCTTCACCGCTGATCTCACCGGTATCGGAGATCTGCCCCCCCGATTCCGCGTAGAAAGGAGTCTCCGCCAGTACCAGCCAGCCCTCTTCACCCTGATCGAGATGAACAACATGGCCGAACTGGTCGTTGAAGAGCGCCACGGCTTTCGTCTCGAAGGTCCAGTCCTCCCGCTCGTAGCCGACGAAGGTTCGACCCTGTTCCGGTCTGATGATCTCGGTAGCAGCGTGAGCCTCCTCGTCAAGGCTCGCGTCCCGGTCGGCCCGATCAGCCCGGGAACGATCCTTCTGTTCCTTCAGGGCTTCCTGAAATCCCTCGACATCGACCGGCAGTCCGCGTTCCTCGGCCATGACCTGGGTGAGGTCGAGCGGAAATCCGAAGGTATCGTAGAGCATGAAGGCTTCCCGTCCCGGGATCGCGACCTCGCCGCTGGCCTCGACCGACCCGGCCAGTTCCTCGAATTTCTGGATACCCTGATCGAGGGTTTCTCCGAAGCGCTCCTCTTCGGTCTTCACCACCAGTTTCACCCGTTCAGACGCCGCGGCGAGTTCCGGGTAGGCTTCACTGAAAATCTCTACCACCCGGGTGACGAGCTGGTGGATAAACGGTTCACCCATCTCGAGTTTGCGCCCATGCCGGGCAGCCCTTCGAAGGAGCCGTCGGAGTACGTAACCGCGTCCCTCATTGGAAGGGATCACGCCATCGGTGATGGCGAAGGTGAGCCCCCGGACATGGTCGGCGATCACCCGATGACTGAGTCCGCCCTCACCAGGGTCGTAATCGATCCCGGTAATCCCCGCCACTTCCTCGATCAGGGGCAGGACCAGGTCGGTCTCATAGTTGCCGGTCACCCCCTGCAGGATGCTTGCCAGACGCTCGAGGCCGAGCCCGGTATCGATACTCGGGCTGGGCAGCGGCACGATCTCCCCCCCGGGGAGGGCATCGTACTGCATGAAGACGAGATTCCAGATCTCCAGCAGGCGGTCGCCGTCGGTGGGATCGATGGTGGCGGGATTGGTATCGGCAGTCGGCGCGAGGTCGAAGAGGATCTCGCTGCACGGTCCCTGGGGACCGGTCTCACCCATGCTCCAGTAATTATCCTTCTTCCCGAGCCGATAGATCCGATGCGGATCGATATCGGTCGCGGAGGTCCAGACCTTCTCGGCTTCATCATCCTCGGTGAATATCGTGACGTAGAGTCGATCCTTCGGCAGACCGATGGTTTCGCGCAGGAATTCCCAGGCGAGCGCCACGGCCTCTTCCTTGAAATAATCCCCGAATGAGAAATTACCCATCATCTCGAAGAAGGTGTGGTGCCGGGGCGTGCGTCCCACGTTCTCGAGATCATTGTGCTTCCCGGAAACCCGGATGCATTTCTGGGCGGAGACGGCCCTCAGGTAACGGCGCGTCTCTTCACCGGTGAAGACCTGCTTGAACTGGTTCATACCGGCATTGGTGAAGAGGAGGGTCGGATCCTCTGCCGGAACCACGGGGCTGCTCGTCACCTCCTGATGCCCGTGCTCCACGAAGAAGTCCAGGAACGCTCTGCGAATATCATTTCCAGTCATATCTCTTTCCGGCCCCCGGTCCGGGACTCTACCATGGCTCCTCCGGCGGCAACTCGAGCAACCCATCTGACGCCATCTCCTCGATCACCCTCTCCACCGCGTCCCGGGCAACCTGGCCCGGGTAACCCGCCCGCTCGAGAAGTCCTGCCATCCGACGAAAAGCAACCTCCGGCTTCAGGTCAGTGTAATGAACCTGTCGGCTCCTCAGAAGGGTCAATCCTTCATCGAGCAGACGCGCCTCCGGATCACCGGCGCTCTCTTCGTATGCTTCCCAGACCGCCTGACGGGCGATTTCGCTCGATATACCCCGTGTCCGCAGATCTCTCTCGATCCTTGTCGGGGCGTGCTGCTTGAGCCGGCGGCGCTCCTCGGTGAACTGTCTCGCGTATGCCCGATCGTCCACGGCCCCGCTCTCCCGCAGTCTCTCGATGGTCGTCTCAACGACGCCCTCGGAGAAAGCGGCGCGGGAAAGGGCGCGCCGCAGTTCCATCTCTGAACGGGGTCGGATGCGCAGCAGCAGGAGGGCCTTCCGCCACGCCTTTCGCGCTTCTTCAGGGGTCTGTGCCAATCGGATCAGGCCTGGTCGGTCGTCTCCGCCTCATCAGCCTCATCAGCCTCAATCGGGGCAGCGATACCTTTGGGCGGGGCGGATAGCCCCAGGTTATCACGGACCTGGTCTTCCAGCGATTTACATATATCGCTGTTCTCCTTCAGGAAGAGCCGCGCGTTCTCACGCCCCTGCCCGAGACGTTCCCCTCCGTAGGAATACCAGGTACCTGCTTTGTCGAGGATCTCGCTCTCCAGGGCCATGTCGAGCAGTTCGGCCTCCCGGCTGATCCCTTCGTTGTAGATGATATCGAACTCAGCCTGCTTGAAGGGGGGAGCCACCTTGTTCTTCACCACTTTAACGCGGGTCCGGTTCCCGATGATGTTGGTGCCTTCCTTGATGGCCCCGATACGCCGTATGTCGAGCCTGATCGAACTGTAGAATTTGAGTGCCCGCCCTCCGGGTGTCGTCTCCGGACTGCCGAACATCACGCCGATCTTCTCACGGATCTGGTTCACGAAGAGCATGACGCTCCTGGTCTTGCTCACCGTCGCGGTGAGCTTGCGCATCGCCTGACTCATCAGGCGCGCCTGCAGACCGACGTGGGTATCACCCATTTCACCGTCAAGTTCGGCCTTCGGTACCAGGGCGGCGACCGAGTCGATTACGACCAGGTCGATCGCTCCCGAACGGATCAATGTCTCCCCGATATCGAGGGCCTGCTCACCGTTGTCGGGCTGGGAGACGAGGAGTTCATCGACGTTCACTCCCAGCCGCTCAGCGTAGTCGATGTCCATGGCGTGTTCGGCGTCGATGAAAGCCGCCGTTCCGCCGGCCCGCTGGGCCTCAGCGGTGATGTGCAGCGCCAGAGTGGTCTTGCCGGACGATTCCGGTCCGAACAATTCCATCACCCGCCCGCGCGGGACTCCCCCGACACCCAGCGCGAGATCGAGCCCGATACTCCCCGTACTGATCGCCGGGACCGGCTCGGCCCGGAATTCTTTCCCCATTCTCATGATGGCCCCTTTCCCGAACTGCTTTTCGATCTGGGAAACGGCCATCGCTATGGCTTTATCTTTGTCTTTCGGTGCCGTCATGCGAGTGATTCCTCCCTGCCTCAGCTTCCGCCCGGTGGACCCGGTACGGCTTTCTCCTGCATGTCACGGGGGGATCGGATTGGAATCTGAGTATACCGTCCGAACAGCGACGACTCAACTACTCTGCGCCGTTCGCCGTCTTACGGCCGTCGACAGGTTCCAGCCGACTTTCGCCTTATCTTCGCTACACCGTACTCCCGGGGTCTGACATCGGGATCGTGGCCAGCGGGGTGTAATTGGGACCGTGCTTCGTCAGCTCACTCTGAAAGAGGATCAGATTGCGGGTGATCCAGTTCTCGAACGGCAGGATCCACTCAGCGGCCGCGTGTTCAAGATCTCTGGCGTTGCCAGGTTGCTTCACCCGTCCGAGGGTAACGTGGGGATGGAAGGGACGTTTCTCAGGCGCGAATCCCATGGGCTCCAGCGCGGCATCGATGGCGCGCTTGAGTTCCACGACTTCGCGCGCGCCCTCTTCATACCCTACCCAGATGGTGCGCGGTTTCCTGAAATCGGGAAAAGCGCCAATCCCGTCGAGGCAGGTGACGAAAGATTCCCTGCCGGCTGCCGCCCCCTCGAGCGCCGCCGTGATCGGATCGACCTGATCCTCCTCGATATCCCCGAGAAAGACGCAGGTAAGATGGATCGCCTCAGGTTTGACCCAGGTGATCCTGCCGGCCGAATGCGGAACCGACCGGGCGAGCCGTGCAAGATGCTGGCGTATCTCCATGGGGATGGGAAGCGCCACGAAACCGCGAATGCTCATCTCAGTTGTCCTTCCGTCTGCATCGGTGACCACCCGATCCATCGTTCAAAGCTCGAGTCCTTCCAGGACCCTCCTCAGCAGGTCCAGCAGGAGACTCATTGATCTTCTCTTGTTCCGGGCCCTGCCTCCCGCGCCGAGGAGATGCTCCTTCGTCACCACCCCGTCCGGTCCCGCGCAGGCCAGGCAGGTGAAACCGATCGGTTTTCCCGGTCTCTCTCCGGTCGGCCCGGCGATTCCCGAGACCGCGATGGCGTAATCGACACCCGCCCGTGAGCGGGCCCCGGTCGCCATCGAACTGACCACCGGGATGGAGACGGCGCCGTATTCGGTGATCAATTCATCAGGAATCCCGAGTTCCTCTACCTTCGCCTCGTCGGAGTAGGTGACCCATCCTCTCCGGAACCATGCCGAGGCGCCCGGAACATCGGTGAGCCGACTGGCGATCAGTCCTCCCGTACACGACTCCGCCGTGGCCAGGGTCAGCCCCCGTTCCGAAAAGAGATCGGCGATATGCCCGGGGAGATCGATTTCGGAGGTGGAGTAGAGCCAGGAACGGGCGCGTCTCACGATGTGGGCCTCGGCGCTGTCGAGCATACTCTCGATCGTCTCTTCATGAGCGCCCTGGCCGGTCAGGTAGAGCGATGTTCCCTCCGGCGAAGGGAGATAGGCCAGGCTCACGGTTGGAGCCATCTCCTCGAGTCCTCCCACGAGATCGAAGAGATCCGATTCCCCGATACCGGTCGTCCGGAACCATCGATGGAGGATCACCACCCGACCTCCGAACCGTTCTCTGATGAGCGGCCCGACCCATTCGTCGAAAAGGGCTTTCATCTCACCCGGCACGCCGGGCAGGACGAAGAGAAGGCGCCCCTCTGCCTCCTTCAGCATTCCGGGAGCGGTCCCGCGTGGATTCACCCGGGCCTCAAATCCTTCGGGCACGAGGGCCTGATCGAGGTTCACCGGGGTTGTCTCCCGCCCTCTCTCGGCGAAGAACCCGCGCACGGCCTGCTCGACCTCCGGGCGATTGGTCATCCCGACACCGTACAGATCGGCGATCGCCTTTTTGGTGCGATCATCCTGCGTCGGGCCGAGTCCCCCGCTGACGATAACGATCCCGACGCACTCGATCGCCTCCCGGACAGCGGCGGCGATGGCAGTCTCATCATCACCGACGGTAACGGCCTGTTCCGTGACGATACCCAGATCAGTGAGACGCTCTGCCATCCAGGCGGTGTTGGTATCCACGCGGATCCCGTTCAGGAGTTCATCGCCGATGGTGATGATGCGGGCCCGGGCGGCCCGCCCGTTCGGGAGGGGGGGAGCAGTCGAGCGGGTAATTTCTCCGATCACCGCGCCCACAACTCCAGTATTCCGCGGACCGCCAGGTTCGCGTAGATACCCGCGAGGAGGTCATCTCCGATGATCCCCCAGCCGCGGGGCAGTTTCTCTGCGGCATTAACCGGCCAGATCTTGATCACATCGAATACACGGAAAGCCACCCAGGCAATGATGATGATCGTCCAGGTATCATAGGCCTGATAGGCCTGAACCAGCCCCCAGGTTGCCACCGCGAAGCCCACGAACTCATCCCAGACGATCGATCCGGCGTCGTGTCCGAGCTTTTTCTCAGCGGTGGTGCAGAGAGGGATTCCGACCACGACCATCGCCACGATCAGGATGGCGTGGGGGAGCGGTTCGATCGGTCCCACGGTGCCGAAGAGGAAGACCAGGAAGAGGGTCGAGATGCTTCCGGGAGCCAGGGGAGCGAATCCGAGTCCGAAGCCGCAGGCGATCCAGGTCGGAAATCCGATCGGGCCCTTTTTCGTCTCGATCGTCATTCCGGTTCGCCTTCCCCGGGAGCGGACAGAGGCGCGGTGGTCACGTTCACCGTGAAGTACCGGATCCCGGAAAGAACCGTCAGGACGAGCACTGCGGTGAAGAGTACCTGGACCAGCACCTGGACCGGATTGGAGTGGATCCAGTCGGGAGCCACGCCGAACTCATCGAGAACCCGGGCGCCGGCCTCCAGGATCAGCACCACGGAGAGGGTGACCATCTGAAAGGTCGCCTTCGCCTTGCCTTCGATGGCAGTGACCACCTGCCGTCCCTGTATTCTCCGGACCGTGCGAAGGGTGGTGATGGTTATCTCGCGCAGAGCGATGATATGGACCAGCCAGATACTGAACCAGCTCTGGGACGCTCCGTATCCGATCGCGGCCCAGTAGAAGGCAGTCAGGACCAGCACCTTGTCGGCCAGCGGATCGAGGAAACGACCCAGGTCGGAATCACTGCCGTATTTCCGGGCAATATACCCGTCGAGCGTATCGGTGATTCCGGCCACGGCGAAAACGGCCAGCCCCACGACCGCGCCCACGGTGGTACCGCGGGTGATAAGCCAGAGGAAGACCGGGACCAGCAGCAGCCGGAATCCGGTCAGCGCGTTCGGGATCGTCCAGATCATCAGCCCTCGAAATCGGTGCGGGCCTGGATCGCTCGTGATATCGTATGCTCGTCGGCGAATTCCAGATCACCGCCCATGGGTATTCCCCGGGCCAGCCGGGTGACCTTGATATCCTGACCCTTCACCTGTCGGGCTATGAACATGGCCGTGGTATCTCCCTCAAGGGTGGCGCTGTTGGCGAGGATCAGTTCGATGACTCCGCCCTCCAAAATCCGGGCGAAGAGGGCGTCGAGCGCCAGGTCCTCCGGACCGACGCCTTCAAGGGGATTGATCGATCCCCCCAGGACATGGTAGGTGCCGTTGAACCGTCCTGTCCGCTCGATCGCCAGCACATCGGTCGGTGTTTCCACCACACAGACTGTTTCGCTGCTCCGTCGCGGCGCGGAACAGATCGTGCACAGTTCCCCCTGTTCGGAAAGGTTGTTGCATCGGGGACAGAAGGTCACATCACGGGCCACCCGCTCCAGCACCTCCGCGAGTCGCCGCGGCGCCTCACTGCGCGATTTGAGCAGATGGAACGCCAGCCGCTGGGCGGTCTTGCGGCCGATCCCGGGAAGCCGGGTCAGCTCGGAGATCAGGGCCTCAACCGCATCGGGAAGCGAGCTTATCATCAGCCGCCAAGGAGGCTTCCCAGATCCATCCCGGGCGGCAGCATCCCGCCAGTGGCACCGGCCATGGTTTCCCTGGCCTTCTCCTCGGCCGCCTGGGAGGCGCTCGAAACGGCTGCGACGATCAGATCCTCGAGCATCTCAAGATCGTCGTCGACCAGGGCATCCTTATCAATCTTGATATCGATCAGTTCCTTGTGACCGTTCACGACGGCCTGCACCAGGCCTCCGGCGGCCGTTCCCTCGACCCTGATATCCTTCAACAGTTCCTGAGCTCTGGCCAGGTTCGCCTGGACCTCCTGAATCTTCTTCAGAAAACCGGCCTCGAACGGATTCGGCATACGCTCCCTCTTTCCCGTCAGGTACCCGATCGTCCTCCCGGACCGTCTTCCAATCGGGCGTTGAAGATATCCACGATCTCCTTGAGATTCTCGTCCTGATCACAGAGTCGTTCCAGCAGCTGCTGGTTGACGTCAGCTGAGCGTCCCTCTGGACGGCCGCCGGCAGATTCCTGTGACCGGGCCTCTCCCCTGGAGCAGGTCACTCCGAGGGCGCGTCCAAGCACCTTTTTCGATGCCTCCCGGATGATATCGGAGTGCCGGTTGAGCATGTTGATATGGAAGGTGTGGTTCTCGCCCTCGAAGGTCAGCACGAGATTGTTCTCCTCCAGCCCCTCCAGGCTGGCTTCCGCCATGAAAGCATGGAGCGAGACCTTGCGGCGCCTGACCTCATCGAGCAGTTCCTTCCAGCGTGCCTGCACGAATCCGATATCGACCTGTCCGCCAACCCGGCCGGTATCATCCCGGTCGGCAGTCCGATCGACCTCGACCTCTCCTTCATACGCCTCGATGGGAGGAATGGAGGGATCGGCACTCTCAGCGACGGTTCCGGCGGGCCCGGATCCGTCCGCTACCACAGCAGTCTCAGCGGCCGGAGCCGCTGCCTGCCTCTGATCGGGCGGAGGGTTTTCGGCTACCCTCCCCGCCTCTTTCTCCCCCGAGGCGGCCGGCCGGTAATTCCCCGGTGACTCGAGCACTGAATCGATCCGATCGAGCAGGTTCTGCAGATCGACCGAATCCTCCATCTGGACGAGCCGCAGGAACGCCGCCTCCATCGCGATCCACGGCTGGGGGCTGCCACGCAGCGAATCGGCCGCCTGGATGGCGAACTCGAGTCGCCTCAGCAGATCCTCGAGTGAAAACAGATCGGCCATCTCCTGGTACCGCTTCCGATCCTCCTCGAGGAGGCTTTCAAGTCCTACTTCTCCCCCGAGCTGAGCCGCGATCAGAAACCGCAGATGATCGGTATACCCGAGCATGAATCCACGGGGATCCTGGCCATCCTCCATCAGGTCGGCCGCGTACCGGAACACTCCGGCCGCGTCCCGCTTCCTCGAGAACTCC
>JALGWK010000524.1 GCA_025774205.1 bacterium | reverse complement strand
CCGGGGTGCTCGGTGGCAGCCAGGATCCAGATCCGCCCAAAAGGATCGGTTGTCAGTCCCTCGATCGCCTGACGTCGCTCGGCGAAGGGATACTTCTCGAGCGAGGCCCGGGTGGCGGTGAACCTCTCACCGCTGCCGAATCCGAAGCGAAACTCATCGTTGAAGAACCAGTCCCGGTCGGCCTGGGTTACCGTGAGATCGGGCGTGGGCGCGATGACCTCCCGCAGCAGGTGTCCGGTGAGATCACGCTCCTCGAAGTGATAATCACCGCTGCTGACCAGATGGATTCGTCCGGAGTCGGTCGAGAAAGTCCAGTGGAGCCGGGGGGCGAACTGGGGCGGTCCGGCGAAGATCATGGCATGTCCCGAGACCGCTCTGACCTCGATCTGCTGTTCCCGCAGGCCGACCATCGTTGCCAGCGTATCCTCGCTGCCCGAGACGAGATCCACCTTGAGAAGGTAGTGGGTGGGGATTATCGCGTCCGCGTTTTCGAAATCCACATCGGTCTGGGTATTGATCAGCAGACCCGAGGCGTCCAGCGGGTTGAATTCGTGCCAGGCGTAAGAACCCCACCGGGTGTCCCGCAGGTATTCCCCGCTGGTGGAATAGACCGAGAACCGCCGGTTCATTATATCAGCGATCCAGAGTTCGTCTGCGGCCCTGACGATCACGTGGGGGAACTGGAATTCCCCCGGTCCCTCTCCGCTCCGGCCGAATTTTGTCAGGTAATTGCCCTGCAGGTCGACCTGGACGACCTCCCGGTTCCCCCGATCGCAGATGAAGAAGCCCTCTTCCGCTCCGGCGACACCCGCGATGCTGTTGAAGATGTAATCGGTATCGTCACTCCAGAGATCCCAGACAGCCAGGGTATCGACCGGGAGCGGCTGATCGGGCAGGATCGAGTGGGTTACCCGTACGACTCCATCGGCCAGGGTCTCGATAGTCATCATCTCCGAGCCGGAGTCATCATCTCCGAGCCGGAGCTGTTGGAACAGCCGGAGGCGGAGAGGAGGGTCAGAAAAGATGTGAGGAGCAACATCAGGCCGGTTACACCGACCCCGGCCAGGGTGGAGGTTCGGTTGTCGCGCTGGTCGGTCTGGTGATCTGGTGCCATGGTATTTCTCCGTGTTGCCTTTCAGTTTCTGATTCCACTCTCTTGAACGAAGGGTGGTTGAGGATGGTTGAAGGCTCATGTCCGCGCGCCCCTCCGGTATGCTCCCTTGTACGCTCCCTCGAGGACACCGTAGAGTGATGGCAGATCATTCCGTACCAACACGCCGGCTATCGAAGTAAATGGACTGAAGAGTAGGAGGTGAGCGCGATGCGACTCGTTCCCGGAACTGTCAGAATCACCGTGATACTCTGCACCCTGCTGGTGGCCGCGCCCTGTTCCGGGCAGGATGCGGTCGATCGCAAGTTCGAGCCGTTGCCGATCCTCATGTACGACACCGATGTCGGATTCGGATACGGTGCCAAGGCGTTCCTTCTCAGCGCCCTGGGGAGGAACGAGTCGTTCGACCTGATCCTCTTCAACAGCACGGGAGGTGAGCGCTGGTACAAGCTGGTCTTCTCCATGCCCGACTTCGAACTGCGGCAGGGCACGGTCTATCCGTTGTCCCTGGACCTGTCACTCGCATTCAACAAATTCATGAAGAACAAGTTCTTCGGAGTCGGCAGCGGGACCAGGTTCTCGGATGAGGAACGCTATACGAAGGAGATCTCCGACGTCAGGCTCACCCTGAGCCGGGGATTCACACCGCAACTGGTGGCGCAAGCGGGGATCCATCACCGCTCTGTCGAGCCCTCCAACTTCGAAGTGGGCAGCGTCGTCTACTCGATGGCGGCCTGGCTGCGGAAGCCGGTGACCAACACGTCTCTCTTTGCCAATCTCCGGTACGATACCCGTGACAGTTTCATCAATCCCACCCGCGGGGTGGTGCTGCAGGGAGAGATGGAGCACATTCCGGACATCGGTCCGAATGACGTCCCCTACACCCGCTGGGC
>JALGWK010000018.1 GCA_025774205.1 bacterium | reverse complement strand
TCTCGCTCCCCGCCGGCTTCACCAGGACCATGTAGACGCCGACGTCACCATGACGGAAGAAGGTCCGCTCGCTCTCGTAGAACTCGGCGTCATCGAGCGCCCGCAGTTGTTCCGAACGGGGATCTGGAGGCGTCGCCAGAACTGAATCGGGCCAGGGGGAGTTGCGCTGGGCCACCGGCTCGAAAGCCATGATCTGCCATTGCTCGTTCTCATCCCGCTCGAAGCGCATGGTGAAGTCGACCGGGCGGGCCGGCCGTTCACCATCGATCTCTTCCCCCAGGAGGTCGGCCTGCCAGGTGGAGAGTCGATTCACTTCGTCGGAGAGTGATTCCCGCAGGACATCGAGTCCCCACCAGGAGGAAGAGGATGAAGGCGACGGTCAGTTTGAGCTGGTACCTGCTGTACCGTTCCTGATGGCGCCAGCGGTGGAAAACGGTGCCGGCGATGACTAAGCCGAGAAAGACAACCCAGGCAATGAAGGTGTAGACCGGCGGCAGCCCCCCCCCTCCCATCACTCACTCTCCGGGGGTACGCGGACGTCGAGTTCGGAGGGGCGGAACCGCTCGCTCTCTCCCTGGAGATCCTCTTCGCCGAATCCGGCGGCGCTCATCAGGACCCGAGCGATCCGTGATCCGAAACCCTCCCCCCGGTTCTTGCTGTTCCGCTGCTCCTCGTCCCGCCCTGAGCCACTTACCCAGTCCCGGAGATCATCGATCGTCTCAACCGACATCGGCTGGTAGCGGACGCGCACGACGATATAGTAGGTGGCCTGCGGATCGAGGCGGAGTTGGTCCATGGTTCCGAACGAAACCTCGCTGAGCGACGTGCATTGCGTGACGACTTTCGTGAAATCTTCGGTCTTGAGGCGCAGATCGGGGCTGATGAGGCGGTACTGGCGCTCGAAAGCGTCATAACTGATACGCAACTGCAGGTCCCGGCTCTCGATCAGGGAGTCGAACCATCCGCGGCGGTTGCGGTAGAGCTCGAAGGTGTAATCGACCGCAGCCGTGCCGCCGTCCCGGATGGTCTCCCGGGCGCTCTCGTCGAGCAGGTTATTCGCGACCACCGAGCAGAGGAGATCGTTCTCCATGAGCCACACCGCGGGCACCTCGACAGTGGTCTCTTCGCCCTGGGCGGAGACCGCCACCGGTGCCAGCATGCCGGCGATCAGAATATGTAGACAGATTCGCGTCACTCGACTCCCCACATGCGTCTAGTGCCCTGTCAGGTAGGATTACATCACTTCTCCACGATCGTTATCTGACCTATCCCGCCACGAATGTCCAGTCTGATATCTGCCTCGCCGCGGCGTGCTCCCGGCGAGTAGGCATAACGACCATCCTTCTCCCAGCCGCGGGGCAGATCCACTTTCGCCAGGAATCCCAGCTTCGAGATCCTGGCCTCCACCGTCGCGCCCTTCGGAACGACGACCTCTATCTCTCCCATCTCCATATCCACCCTGACCTGGCGTTCCATCTCCACCGACCCGGTCAGGTCAATATAGCAGGCACCCGCGAAACCATTCACATCGAGAACCTCGATAGCAAGATTGCCCAGATTCTCGAGCCGGGTCTCGCCCATCTTCACGTCAATGTTGGCCCGTCTGATGACGCGCCGGGACGGGGTCGGAAAGTTTGCTGTCAGCTCTCCCGCCCACAGGTAGAGTTCAAGACCATTGAACTCGAGCCCGTCACCGTCAAGGTCGAGTACCCCCGCCTTGAGGGAGAAATCGAGATCGATCGGTACGCCGCCGGGCAGCATCACACCCAGTTCCGAGTCGGAGCCCTCGTCGTCGGTGTTGAAGTCGATGCCTTCCATATCAAGGACGGTCTCGAACCGGTTCTGTTCAGAGTCCCACTCCATGGTGCCCGAAAAGTGGTCCTCGTTGTACCGGTAGCGGGCCCGTCCCTCCCGGCCTCGCTCGACAGCTGACAGGTGTACTTCCGCCCCGTCTCCCCGCACCTTGACCAGGAGCGGGCGCGATCGGTCGGGAGTGAACGTCTTCGAGATCACCTTCTCCTGGACAGCGGCGAAGAGCAGCGTTGTCGCCATCATGAGGAAGAAGAGGGTGAGCCCGATGGTCTTCAGGGCCTGTTTCTCGTTCTTCGTCATCATCATATTCCTTGCCGGTGTGTTAGTCGGTATTGTCGCCGGCGCACAAGTGTCCTGTCACTCGACACTAGAAGTCGAATTCCAGACGGACGTAATAGGTGAACTCTTTCTCTTCAGCATCGAGCGGTCGCGCGATCTCGAATCTGAATCCATCCCAGCCGAAGGGGGAGAGAGCTACACCTACAGCTCGTTTCCCCTCATCGGGATAGAGTTCATCGTACAGATCCGTCGTCGGATCGGCGTCCCAGGCCAGGCCGTAATCGAAGAAGACCGTCAGCGCCAGGGCCGAGGGTATACTCGGCGGTGGCCAGGAAGAACCGGTTGCCGGTGAACTGCTTGAACTCGTATCCGCGAAGGCTGCCCACACCACCCAGGTAGTAGCGGTGCTGGACCGGTACCATGGTCTCGAAGCCGGCATCGGTCTTCGTTGAACCGACCCGCACCCTGAGAGCGAGATGGTCGATCCGGCTCAGGCTCAGATAGGCCTTCAGCTCCGCCTGGAACCGTTCGTAGTTGAAGGTTCCCGCGGCATCGGACTGGTGTTCGACCTGCTCCAGTGACGCGTCGAGAACCAGACCCCGTCCGGGCCGGCTCCGTCCCCAGGACGTCACATCAACGTGCAGGAAGTAGATCCAGCGTTTCAGGTCGCCTTTATCAGCGGGCGCATAGGTCCGCGAGCTCGGGAGGGAGTCCCACCCGGTCAGCCATTCGTTGGACCGGAAATCCCTCTCTCCGCCGAAGAGGGCCCAGTCGGTGGTCTTCACGACCGGGGTTTCGGTCTCCTGGACATACCTGGCTCCCAGTGACACCCAGCGCTGCGGTTTGAACCGGACCACCCCGCCGAATCCTTCCACCTGGTAGTAATCGTACCAGTCATAGTTGATGAAGAAGGCGTGGAAGTCGTTCTCATTGGTCGGCATGTACCAGGTGTCTTCACTCTCGAGCTGCTTGTACGCCCCCACACCGATCTCTATCGGTGTCCGGGGAAGCCAGTACCGATTCAGTCCGAGACGGTAGTAGAGGCGCTTGCTTTTGAAGCCGTACCCGGCGCCGCCGTAGAAGCTGGTGGCGGCGCGGTCCCAGTCGAAGTTGTTGTTGAAGATCTGCCCCTGGAGGGTCAGACCGTCGACCCGGTTGTACACCAGACTGCCGAGCGGGAAACTGGCGGTCTCGAGGAAATCGTGATTGTCGTAGCGGCGGAAGTTCTCTCTCCGGTAGTCGCGGTCTCACGCGTGGTGGTCACGTTGCTTCCCGTCACCACACCCGAGCCCCGGAGATTCACATTCCCCTCGATACTGACCGCGTCTCCCTGGACGAGCCCTTCGTCCAGAACGATCACGTCACCGTGGACAGCCACCAGCAGACCATCGACCGTCCCGCGGATGATCGCGTCCCCCCAGGCTACCACCACGGTGCCCTTGATCTCTCCGTCGACGGTGAGGTTCCCCCGTTCGATCAGGAGGTTATCCTCGATGAACTCGTGACGATCGACCGTATAGTTACCTTCTATCCGGCGGAACTCCTGCCGACCGGAGGCATCATCACCCGGGTGTTCGACCAGATGTTTCCCGTCCCCGTTATGTCCCATCACGGCATGCATGGGAATGACGAGCGCGGCTGCCAGGATGAGCGTCCCGGTCCGGATTGTCATTACCATCCGTGGGTAGTGCATGTGATTCTCCTTACACGCCTCAGGGCGCTTTTCATACCCGCTTCCCGAGAGGAGAGACCTCTCAGGGTACGATGATATAGAAGCACCATTCATGCCAACAGGGCGTGATCCGGTCCGATCGCTGGAAGGTTACTGTTTACGGGACGGTTGTTGACGCGAGCCGCCCGGAGTCCGGGCTTCCCGGCCCCGCTTGTTGTCATTTTGCAACATACTGTATTCTGTGAGTGTGTCAACAATACACGAATCGGTCGTTTCCCGGGTATTGCTGAGAATCCCGACCGCGATTTCGCCGTTTATCTGCCTCTATTAACTACTTATCCACACTGTAAATTTTATCGTACATATTTTTAATGCGTTGTCAGACAGCATGATACGGTGAACAATGGTGAAAAATCCACATTGGTGTCAACATCGTCAGTCGAGTGGAAAGGAGCCGTTCTTGTTCACCACGTAGACCAGGGTCTCCATCTCGATACTCATATCAACGGTGCGCACCCGGATCCCGGGGGGAACGATCAGGCGGGTATGCGCAAAATTGAGGATACCCTTCACGCCGCTCTCTGCCAGCTGATTGCACACCCGTTGCGCGGAGAGCGCGGGTACCGCAACGATCCCAATTTCGACTTCATGGGTCTGCATCACTTCGGGCAGTCTGAACATCGGGAAGACTGGTACTCCTTTATAGGAAATCCCGAGCTTCCTGGGATCAACATCGAAGGCGGCCACGATAAAGAATCCCCGGCGGCGGAATTCCACGTAATCGATCATTGCCCGACCGATGTTCCCCGCCCCCACCAGGACCACCGGCCACTGGTGGTCCATACCGAGGATGTGCAGGATCTCGTCACGGAGCTCTCTGACGGGATATCCCAGGCCTCGCTTGCCGAAGGTGCCGAAATATGAGAGGTCCTTGCGGACCTGGGCGCTGGTGACACCGTTCCGTTCGGCCAGTTGATTGCTTGAAATGTGGGTCAGGTCTTCTTCGGCGGCCGTTTCCAGTACGCGGTAATAGCGCGAGAGCCGCCGGATGGTGGAGAGGCTGATCTGATCCCGCTCACGCCCGCCCGTGTCCCCGTCACGCTCAGCCGCGGAGGTCACCCTGATCTACCGCCGATCTTTTTCCCCGCCCCCGCCTTCTTCGTCACCGTTTTTCCGGCTGCGGTTTTTTTAGCTGTGGTCTTTTGGGCCGTAGTCTTTTTTGCGACTACCTTCTTTGACGTCCCCTTCTTCGCAGCGGCTGTCTTCTTCGCGCCGGCCTTCTTTGACACACCCTTCTTCACGGTGGTCTTCTCCGGGACGTCTGCCACCTCTTCGGCGGGGCTCTCCGCTTCATCGGCAGCCGCCTCGTCAGCAGCCTCGTCAGCAGCCGGTTTCTCCTCAGGCTGAGCCCCTGTCGTTATCTCTTCAGTCAGTTCTGATTGATCGGGAGCCTCCGCGCCGTTGATCTCCTCCTCGGCAACGCGCGCGACATCAACCACGAAATCTCCATCGCCCATGTTCATGAGATTGACGCCCTGAGTGTTCCGCCCCATCACTGAGATCTCACGGGCTGCCTGACGAATGATGATGCCGTTCCTGGTGATCAGCATCAGTTCATCACTGTCCACGACTTCCTGCAGGGTCAGGACGTCACCGTTGCGGTCGGAACACTTGATAGTGATGACCCCTCTCCCGCCGCGGTGCTGGGCATTGTAGTCACTGATCCTCGTGCGTTTGCCGTATCCGTTCTCGGCAACGGCCAGGATATATCCCTCGCGTCGGACCACGACCATGCCGACGACAGCGTCGTCCTTCTTCGCCAGGGTGATCCCCTTCACGCCGCGGGTGTTCCGGCCCATGCGGCGCACGTCATCCTCGCGGAAGCGGATCGCCATGCCTTTGCGGGTTCCCAGGATGATGTCGCAGGTGCCATCGGTGATCTGGGCGTCGATGAGGGAGTCACCCTTGACGATGTCGATCGCGATGATACCGTCGCGGCGCGGATTGCTGTAATCGATGAGGGAGGTCTTCTTGACGAGCCCGTGATCGGTTGCGAAGATGATGTTCCGGCCCTCATTGAAGTTCCTGACCGGCACCACCGCCTGGACCGTCTCGTCCTTCTCGACCTGGATGAGGTTGATGATCGGACGGCCCTTCGCCATCCGGCCCCCCTGCGGGATGTCATATACCTTCAGCCAGTAGCACTTCCCGCGGTCGGTGAAGAAGAGGATGTAGGAGTGGGTCGAGGCCACGAAGAGGTGCTCGACGAAATCCTCCTCCTTGGTGCCCACTCCGCGGATACCCTTCCCCCCGCGTCCCTGCCTGCGATAGGTAGAGACCGGCATCCGCTTGGCGTATCCCTGGTGGGAGATGGTGATGACCATGTCCTCTTCGGCAATCAGGTCCTCGATGGAGAAGTCACCCGTGTCCGCCACGATCTCGGTCCGTCGCTCGTCACCGTACCGCTTCTGGATATCGGTGAGCTCCTCCCGGACGATCGCCATCCGGAGCCCCTTGTTCGCCAGCACCTCCTTGTAGTGGGCGATCATCTCGATCAGGTCGCGGTATTCCTCCTCGATTTTCTTCCGTTCCAGGCTGGTCAGGCGCGCGAGGCGCATGTCGAGCACGGCCTGAGCCTGGATGTCACTGAGCTTGAACCGCTTTATCAGTTCCTTCTTCGCTTCGGCCGGGTCCTTGGCTTTCTTGATCAGCGCCACGATCTCGTCGATGTTGTCGGAACAGATCCGCAGACCCTCGAGGATGTGCGCCCGGGCCTCCGCCTGTTTGAGATCGAATCGCGTCCTCCTCTCGACCACCTCATGCCGGAATTTTATGAACTCCTGCAGGGTCTCCTTCAGGTTGAGTTCCTTCGGCACTCCACCCACCAGGGCGAGGTTGATCACCCCGAAGGTCGTCTGCAGCTGAGTGTGCTTGTAGAGGGTGTTGAGGATGACTTCGGCGTAGGCGTCCCGCTTGAGCTCCAGGACGATGCGCATCCCTTCCCGGTCCGACTCGTCCCGCAGGTCGCTGATACCTTCCACCCGTTTGTCACGGACCAGGGCGGCGATGTTCTCGAGGAGTCTGGATTTGTTCACCTGGTAAGGGATCTCGGTGATGATGATCCGCTCCCGGTCCTTCACGTCCTCTATGTGGACTCTACCCCGTACAGTGATCTTGCCCCGGCCGGTACGGAACGCTTCATGGATCCCCTGTCGACCGAAGATGATGCCTCCGGTCGGGAAATCAGGACCATGGATATGTTCGATGAGGTCTTCCACCAGCGCGTCGGGATTCTCGATCAGGTGGAGCAGCCCGTCCACGACTTCGGTGAGGTTGTGTGGCGGGATGTTGGTCGCCATCCCGACCGCGATCCCGGAGGCTCCATTGACGAGCAGGTTCGGGAGTTTGGTCGGCAGGACTTCCGGCTCCTGCAGGGTGTCGTCGAAGTTGGGCGCCCAGGAGACGGTATTCTTATCCAGGTCCTCCAGCATCTCTGCGGCGATCTTCGCCATCCGGCATTCGGTATACCTCATCGCCGCGGCCGAGTCGCCGTCGACGCTGCCGAAGTTCCCCTGTCCGTCGACCAGCGGGTAGCGGAGGGAGAATACCTGCGCCATGCGGACCATCGAGTCGTAGACAGCCGAGTCGCCATGCGGGTGGTACTTACCGAGCACATCACCCACCAGGCGCGCGCTCTTGCGGTATCCCCGGTTGGGCAACAATCCCAGATCGCGCATGCCGTAGAGGATCCGGCGGTGGACCGGTTTGAGGCCGTCCCGCACATCGGGGAGCGCCCGGGCGACGATAACCGACATCGAATAGTCGATGTAGGAGGACTTCATCTCCTCCTCGATGTTGATCGGTACGATCCGTTGTCTGATCAGTGATGCCATGAGTCTTACACGTCCAGGTTGCGTACGTACTGTGCGTTTGTCTCAATGAAATGGCGTCGCGGTTCGACCGCGTCGCCCATGAGGAGGGTAAAGGTCCGGTCGGCCGCGACCGCGTCCTCGAGAGTCACCTGCATGAGGGTTCTTGTCTCGGGATTCATGGTGGTGTCCCAGAGCTGGTCGGGATTCATCTCCCCGAGCCCCTTGTACCTCTGGAGGGAGACACCCTTTTTACCGAGACGTTTCGTCGCGGCGTTCTTCTCTTCCTCGCTGTAGGTGTAAACTTCCTCCTTCCCCTTCTTGACCAGGTAGAGGGGAGGCTGGGCGATGTACACCTTGCCGTGCCGGATGAGCGGTTTCATATACCGGAAGAAGAGGGTCAAAAGAAGGGTTCTGATGTGCGCGCCGTCCACGTCGGCGTCCGTCATGAGGATAACCTTCCCGTAGCGGGCGTTCTCCAGGTTAAAATCTTCCTCTATACCGGTTCCGAGAGCGGTGATGATGGTCCTGATCTCGGTGTTGGCCAGGATCCGGTCGATGCGGGCCTTCTCCACGTTCAGGATCTTCCCCTTCAGCGGCAGGATGGCCTGGAAACTCCGGTCGCGACCCGATTTTGCGCTCCCTCCGGCGCTGTCCCCCTCGACAAGGAATATCTCGGTAGACTCAGGATCCCTGATGGCACAGTCGGCGAGTTTGCCCGGCAGGGTACCCGATTCCAGGACCGTCTTCCGCCGCACCAGTTCGCGGGCCTTGCGGGCCGCATCCCGGGCCCGGGCGGCACCATCCACCTTGTCTGCTATCTTCTTCGCATATGATGGTGTCTCTTCGAAGAAAGTGGCCAGCGACTCACCCACGACCGACTCCACGATCCCCCGTACTTCGCTGTTGCCCAGCTTGGTCTTGGTCTGTCCCTCGAACTGAGGGTCGGGTACCTGGATGCTGATGACGGCGGTCATGCCCTCGCGACAGTCATCGCCGGTAATGGTGTATTTCGAGCCGTTCTTGGCCTTGTTGTTCTGCTGCGCGTAGTTGTTGATGGTGCGGGTCAGCGCGGAGCGGAAACCGGTGAGGTGGGTCCCTCCCTCGATGGTGTTGATGGTGTTGACGAAACTGTAACGGTCCTCCTGGTAGCCGTCATGGTACTGCAGGGCCACCTCGACTTTCACGCCTTCCCGTTCCTCAGACATATAAATCGGCCTGGGGTGGATCACCTGCCGGTTCTCATTCAGGTACCGGACGAAATCAACGATCCCGCCTTTGTACTGGAAGGTGGACTCCCGCTCCTTCCCCTCGCGGACATCCTCGAGGACGATCTTCAGACCGGCGTTCAGGAAGGCCAGCTCCCGCATCCTGTGGGTGAGCAGGGTGTAACTGAACTTCGTCTCGGTGAAGATATCGGGGTCCGGTTTGAACCTGATCGCCGTCCCGGTCTTCTTCCGCTGGCCGCCCTTTTTGAGATCGGCTTTCGGGAGCCCCCGCTGGAACTTCTGGCGGTAGACCGCGCCATCCCGGGAGACCTCCACCTCCAGCCATTCCGAGAGGGCGTTCACCACGCTCACCCCTACCCCGTGCAGTCCCCCCGACACCTGATAGGTCTTGTTGTCGAACTTCCCGCCGGCGTGCAGCATGGTCATGATGACCTCGACTGCCGGCCGCTTCATCTCGGGATGCAGATCGACGGGGATTCCCCGCCCGTCATCGCTGACCCTGATGATATCACCTTCCTCAATGGTGACTGTGACACTGGTACAGAATCCCGCCAGGGCCTCATCGATGGAATTGTCGACGACCTCATAGACGAGATGGTGCAGACCACTGGAGCCAGTGCTCCCGATGTACATCGCGGGGCGCTTCTGGACACCCTCCAGGCCCTTCAGGACCTGAATACTGTCGGCGTCGTATGTTGCGCCCCCACCCTTCTTTGCTGTCACTCGCCAGCTCCTCCCGAACGCCATGTGCCCTGCCACGCAACAACCGTCGCATTCGAGCGGCGCCGTATCACGGCCGGATGCGTTGCGTCTCCTCGGAATAGCGCACGGCTATTCCGTCGTCGCCCCGCCTTCCCGACCGCGCCCGGCGTCACTCTCGGTGCGGACGTCAGTCACGCGACATGACACTTGCCACAAAACGAATCCGCCTGATCCTGGGCAGTCCCTGCCGTTCAGAAATCGTCTCAATGAGACGCTCCTGCATCATCGACAATTCAGACCTCCAGGCGGGATCCTCCACCTCCAAAAGTAACGTTTCTCCCCTGACATCAACGGGGCGTGAAACCGCAGCTATACGCGGTCCCACCAGGGATTCCCACTCATCCAGAAGCCGGCCCTTGCCGAGCCCCTTTTCAAGTCCCGAAGAAGAGAGCCAGGCTGTGATCACGTCGCCCAGCTTCCTGGGTATTCTGCTCATTGCGGTCAGTTGTTCGCCCTTTTTTCGTCGACCCGGACAACACACCCTGCGCTGGGGGTCATATTCCCGAATTCTTCCTCCGTGGGGGAAGTTATGAACACCTGGGAGGCCTCCCTCGATAGCAGGGCAATCAGGTTCCCCGTCCTGTCCCGGTCCAGGACCGAGACCACCTCGTCCATCACCAGGATCGGCCGACATTCCCGGGCGTGCGTGTAGTACGCCACTTCCCCGAGTTTCAGTGTCGCCAGGGCCGTGCGGGCCTGGCCGTGCGAGCCGTACAGGCGCAGATGTCTGGCGCCGATTTCCAGGTTCAGATCGTCCCGATGGGGTCCGGTTCCGGTGAAGCCCCGCTCGAGATCGTCCGCACGTCCCGACTCCAGCGCCGAGGCCAGCTCAGCCGCGTCACCGTTCTCGAGAGCCGGCCGGGGACGGTATTGGATCGTGAATGATTCATGCAACGGACCGATCTCACTGTACATTTCCAGAGCCACTTCCGAGAAGTACTCAACAAGCCGGGCGCGGTGTTCCCTGATCACCGTCCCGTTCTCCACCAGGGCCTCTTCCCAGCTTTCAAGGAGCTCGGCCCGGCCCTCCCGCAGACAGATGTTCCGCTGTGCCAGGGCCCGCCGATACCGCTGTAAAGACTCGAGGTATTCCCGACTGGTCTGAGCCAGAACGAGGTCAAGGAATCGTCGCCTTGAGGCGGGATCCCCCTTGACGATGTCGTTGTCCTCCGGCGTGAATCCGACTACCGGTACCTGTCCCACAAGGTCCCGCAGTCTCTCCACCTCGACCCCGTCAATCATGACCTTCTTCCCGGCCTCCCGGTCGATAACCATCCGTATCTCACTGTTCTCCGCAGCCCGGTTGAATCTTCCTTCGAGCTGTGCCGTCTGTTCGCCGAATTTTATCAGGCGCCTGTCACTCCGCTCCCGGAACGATCTCCCGAGGCAGAGGAAGTAGATCGCTTCAACCAGATTCGTCTTGCCCTGACCGTTCGGTCCGACGATGAGCGTCAGACCGGGATCCGGTTCAAACTCGAAGGAGCTGTAGTTGCGGAATGCCTGGAGGGACAGGTTCCGAAGCTGTACCGGGGGCGGTGTACTTCCACCCCCTCTGTCAGTCATTCAATCGAAGCGGCATCAACAGGAATGTGAGCGTCTCTCCTTCTGCCTGTTCCACCGGCCTGACCAGACAGGCGCTCACCGGTGTCTTCAGTGACATTTCCAGGTCACCTTTCGGGAGGTGCCTGAGGATCTCCTGCAGGTAGTAGGCGTTGTATGCCACCGACATCGTATCGCCGTCGTATGAGACCTCCACCTGCTCTCTCGCCTCAGCGCCAAGATCAGGACTGACCGCACTCAGCATGGCACTGTTGTCTTCCAGATCGAAGCGAATCTGATGGGTCTGGGTGTTACTCAGGATGGCAACCCGTCTGACGGCTGCTTCAAGTATATCCCGGTCCACCACGAGCAGCTTGTCGTTGTCTTTCGGCATGACGAGTTCATAGTTGGGATAGGGACCTTCAACAAGACGGGTGATTACGACCGTCTCCTGCATATTCACCTGCAGGTACTTCTCTCCAAAGGTGAATCCCTCCAGCTGCTTCCCCTCTCCGATGAGCCGGTTGATCTGATTCAATGCTTTCGAGGGAACGATTACTTCCATTGTCGAATCCCCATCACCTTCAACTACTCCGATAAGTTCCATCAGTGCAAGTCGATGCCCGTCGGTAGCGACCAGGCTGGTATCCCGGCCCGACATCTTCCAGAGGACACCACCCAGAGCTGGTCGCGTCTCATCACTCGATACTGCGAACGCCGTAGAACCCACGATCCTTCTGACAATGGTGCCGTCGATGGATATATCAGCACCCTCGACCGTATCCTGTATCTTTGGAAATTCCTCCCAATCCATACCGGTCAGCTTGTACTGTCCTTTCCCGCAGGTAATGGTGAGGCGGTCCTCGCTCTCGTCGAGCTGAAAAACATCCTGGGGAAGTTCCCGCACTATCTCAGTAAATTTCCGGGCCGGGACAGTTGTTGAGCCTTCTTCGAGTACGTCCGCTTCTAGAGAAGTTCTGATCGAGATGTCAAGATCCGTCGCGGTGATAAAGAGGCGCCCTTCGCCCGCTTTCAGGAGCAGGTTCGAGAGGATGGGAAGCGTTGTTTTCGGGGGAACGACCTGCTGAATGCTTGCCAGAGCTTCTGTCACCTCATCCCGCGAAAGTCTAACTTTCATCAGCTTCTCCTGACCTGGTGAGTTTGGATTGGAAGGCACCTTCCGGTCGTTCGGTTCCCTCTACTATTAAGATACATATAAGTAAAGAAAAGACATAGTAGTAATAGGGGCTGTGGATGGCGTGGATATCACCAATATTTCCCCATAGTTTAGTATTATATAACAAGTTAACATTTCCCTTCGATGTTGTTAACTGGCTACTAAAAGGTGGATAACCAGAGGAGTAATCCACGTCTATCACAATGAACAGTCAAACTACATCAGAAACCTGGTTTATCCAGATTTCTTCCACCAGATTTCACCATGATATCAACCGGGTTTTCCACCGGTACGGAGACCTGGATCTGATCAGATGATACCTGGATCGAGTTCCAGAGAGAGAAGAATGGTGTCGATCTCCCGCTTCAACTGCGGATTCTTTCCCAGCTTTTCTTCAACGGTCTGGTAAGCATGGATGACGGTGGTGTGATCTCTGCCGCCGAAGTGAAGACCGATCGTCTTCAAGCTGCTGTCAGTGAGATGCTTGCAGAGATACATGGCCACCTGACGGGGAACGACGATCTCCTTTTTCCGGGTTCTGGCCCTCATCAGATCAGAGGTGATGTTGTAGTGTGAGGCAACCGTCTCCTGGAGGGTTTCTATCGTGATCCACTTCCGGGTGTGTTCTATCTGATCGTGCAGAATCTCCATCGCCATTTCAGTGGAGATCTCCCTGCCCGTCAGCGAGGAGTAGGCCAGCAATTTGATCAGGCAGCTCTCCAGCTCACGGATGTTCGACTTGACGTGCTGGGCGATAAACAGGAGCACATCATTCGGAACCGAAAAACCATCATTATCAGCCTTTTTCTGCAGGATCGCGACCCGGGTCTCGAAATCAGGAGTCTGGATATCGGTCACCAGCCCCCAGAGGAAGCGCGATGTCAGGCGTTCCTCCAACCCCGGCACCTCGCGAGGCATCCGGTCACAGGTCAGGACAATCTGTTTGCCGCGCTGATGCAGGGCGTTAAAGGTGTGAAAGAATTCCTCCTGGGTTCGCTCCTTGTTAGTGAAGAACTGGATATCATCCACCAGCAGCAGGTCCACGCTGCGGTAGAGGGAGGTGAATTCAACGGTCCGATTGTTCTGGATGGAAGTGATGAAGTCACTAATGAACTTTTCACTTGAGATGTACATGACCCTGGTCGCGGTACTCTGCTCGATGGCATAATTTGCGATCGCCTGGAGCAGATGTGTCTTTCCCAGACCGACACCGCCGTAGACCATCAGGGGATTGAATGCAGTCTTCCCTGGTGCCTCGGCGACGGCCTTCGAAGCAGCATGGGCGAACTGGTTGCTGTTTCCGACCACGAAGGACTCGAACCTGAAGCGGGGGTTGAGGGCGATCGGATCGAGAAGCCCCCCCCTTGTGGCGGTTTCCACTTCCCGCGGAGGCAGTTGCAGGGGCGGCGGAACCAGCTCCTCGGGACCCTGACTCTCGGCGATATCGAAGATGACCTCTACCGTGTCGCCGGCCCGTGACCGGATCACCTGCTGCAGGATCGGGTAGTAATGCTGCTCGACCCAGTTGATGAAGAACTGGCTGGGAACCCCGAGACGGAATTCCCGTTCCGAACATTCGATCGGATGGATCGGTTTGAACCAGGTCTCCAGGGTCTGCGGAGGAAGCTGGGACGCAAGGTCATCCATGCAGTGGGACCAGATCGTATCAACCGATGCCGTCAAAGCCTGTTCTCCTCGACCCGTGACACAATCAAGAGTTCACACCAGCTGTTTGCGCTATCCTGTACCTCAGTAGTATATTGCGGTCGTTGGTGCACCAGCGACAGACCACCTTTCCACGCCCTATCAACACACTTATCAACAAGTTATCCACATATCAACACATCCAACGAAGGGCCAACCTATCACACTAACTGAGAGGCCGTCAAGGGTTTTTCCACAGTAAATGGAATTAGTTCACAATGGTCTGCGCACCAACTGACGAACACCAGGCGATCCAACTGGCCGCCAGCCGGCAGTCCTGGTTGATAGTTCTGCATTATCGGGCTTGACAGAATGGAAACGAGGAACGTAAGTTGCCCGGTCTTGCAGGAAACCGTCAGTACCATATGTACATCGCAGACACAGGTGATTTAGAGTGAAGAGAACCTACCAGCCGAGCCGGCGCAAGCGGAGGAACACCCACGGCTTCCGGAAGAGAATGAAGAGCCGGAGCGGTCGCGCGATCCTCAAGCGTCGGAGAAGCAAAGGGCGCCGTCGTCTGACGGTGTAAGACATGACTGGGATGCGGTTGCCCATAAGGGAACGCATCAAAGGCCGCACTACCATGCTCCGGATGATCCAGGGGGGCGCGAGCGTTGAAAACAGCCTCCTGGTCATCAGATACCTTGTACCCGCAGACTGCGTGGCGCGGCGCGCCGGATTTACGGTCAGCCGGCGATTCAGGAGAGCGGTAGACAGGAACCTGGTCAGGAGACGGCTCCGGGAAGTCTACCGGACCCACCGGGAACAGCTCCCGGCTAAGGGGGACTTCCTGATCATCGCCAGAGCAGGCGCCGAACATGCAACCTATGCGGAACTCATCGAATCGTTCACATCACTCGCCGGCCGGATTACTGATCTGGATCCTGAGCCTGCCGATACTGCTCTATAGAACGATCATCTCACCGATGTTCAGGCCCCACTGCAGGTTCCATCCAACCTGCTCCCGGTACGCCCTGACCGCCCTCGACAGGCACGGTCCCTTGAAGGGGGTCGGTTATTCCCTGTGGAGAGTCATCAGGTGCGGACCGTGGTCCCGGGGCGGATTCGATCCCGTGCCAGACTCCAAGGACAACCGGTAATGGAAGACAAGCGCAGCATCATCGCCCTGGTGGTAATTGGAGCTATCCTGCTTCTGACCCCTACCTATATGAAGCTGATCAATCCTCCGGGTGAACCGGCGGCCTCAGATTCCCTTGTGGTCACACCAGGTGTGGTCACTCCCGGCCCGCAGGAGCAGCAGGCGACCCCGACCAGCGGAGTGGAGGCGTTCGTCCCTGCAGTGCCGTCAGCACCAGAACGTTTGGAGTCCGAAGTAACTGCCACCGTGGATACGGTGGCATTATTTGACGGTATTACGGTGGATACCCCCCTCTTTACTGCCAGGATCGGTCTGCTGGGTGCTGCCCTCAGAGGCTGGACACTCAAGGGATATGAGCGGGAGGGCAGTCCTCCGGTGGAGATGATACCGGATGACGCGATGGGGGCCGTTATGGAATTACCGATGGAAGGCCAGAACCGCCTCCTGGCTTCGTCATTGGAATTCACCACAGTCGCTCCCGATATAACAACAATCGCTGCCGGTGATCAGAAGACCATCACCCTGACGGCCCGGATTGACGAGACCCGGAGTGTCACCCGGACACTGACCTTTTATGGAAGCGCGTACCACTTTAACATCACCGACACCTTTTTCGGCTTTGAAACCTCACCGGTGAACGACTCCTATCGCCTGATGTGGCTCGGTGGGCTTGCCTTTTCAGAGGCCACCCAACAGGAATACGCGGCTATCCAACAGGAATACGCGACGAATCCACAGGAACATGATAAGCAAGAAAGGGAATTAGATAAGAAACGAGGGGAAGAACTGATGTACTCGGGGTACTACGCCTTCCAGGGCGGAGATGTGGAGCGGACGAGTACTCGGGGTACTACGCCTTCCAGGGCGGAGATGTGGAGCGGACGAAGCTGAAGCGGGATAGTGTCACTGCGCAGTCGTTCGGCACGGTCGACTGGGTCTCCCTCCGCGTCAAGTACTTCGCGGCTATCATGATGCCCATCGGGGAGCCCTTCCGTGGCGCCCAGATGAACGGCGGCGCCGGGGTTGCGGGACCGGCCCGCATGAATGTTGCCACCGACCGTCGCCTGCCTGCCGGCGAAGGGGGCGAGATCAGCACCGATCTCTTCCTGGGGCCAGTCGATTATCAGATCCTGCGCAGTTACGAACGGGACCTCGACAAGATGATGGACTTCGGCTTCAGCATCATCAAGCCGATCAGCCGGCTGGTCCTCACCCTCTTCACCTGGCTGCACACCTTTATTCCCAATTATGGACTCGTGATCATCATCTTCTCGATCCTGGTGAAGATCGTGGTCTTCCCGCTTACCAGGAAATCGTACCAGAGTATGCATGCCATGCAGGAACTGTCGCCGAAGATGGCGGAGATCCGAGCGAAGTACAAAGACGACCAGGAGAAGATGAACAAGAAGATCATGAACCTGTACAAGGAGCACAAAGTCAACCCACTGGGTGGCTGCTTCCCGCTCCTGCTGCAGATGCCGATCTTCTGGGGTCTGTTCATCGTCTTCAGAACGACCATTGAGCTGCGGGGCGAGCCGTTCATGCTCTGGATCACCGACCTCTCCCTGAAAGATCCCTATCTGGTTCTGCCGGGATTGATGGCGATCTCCATGCTGATCCAGCAGCGGGCACAGTTGAAAGATCCGAAACAGCGACCGATGGCCCTCATGATGCCGGCCGTCCTCTTCTTCGTCTTCAGGACGTTCCCGGCGGGGCTCATCCTTTACTGGACCCTCTTCAACGTCCTCTCGCTGCTCCAGACGGAATTCATGTCCGGCAAGAAGAAGCCGGCCGAGGCGACTTAGTGTCCTGCCACGCAACATGATGACGGGCGCCTGATCGGAGAGGGCCATGTTTCACGTGAAACATTCAGGATCCTGCCCCACGGTCCCGGCGAGATGTTTCACGTGAAACATTCAGGATCCTGCCCCACGGTCCCGGCGAGAAGTTTCACGTGAAACATGAACCTGACTCCCCCCCGTCCCTTCTGGAAACACTCGCCACTGCCGGGCTTGAAATAGAGCCGGCAGCCATTGACCGGTGCCTCGCGTACTGGGATCTGCTTCTCGACTCGGTCGATCAACTCAACCTGGTTTCCCGCAATTCTCTGGCCGGGGGACCGCTCCGTCATATCGGCGATTCATTGATGGCCCTGGCCGGATGGAACCTGTCCGGTGGGCTCTCCCTGCTCGATGTCGGATCGGGTGGCGGGCTGCCGGGGATTCCCCTGGCGCTTGCGGTTCCCGATCTCTCGGTCACCCTGCTTGAGCCGAAGGAGCGTAAAGCCGACTGGCTCAGCCTGGCGGTCGGCCGGCTCGACCTCTCCTCACGGGTGACCGTGCGGCAGACACGATTCGAGGAGTTCGGGCGGGAGGCAGCGGGCCGTTTCGAGGTGGTGACGGCCCGTGCCCTCGCTCCGCCCGGACGCACCCTCCGGATGATCTTGCCGGCCCTCGGTCGTGATGCCAGCCTGCTCCTCTGGCACAGCAGTCAGCAGCTGGAAGAGATCAGCGCCGCCCTGGAGGGTTTCCGCGGCGACAGCCGACATACTCACTATTACACGTTAAAATATGTCTTTGACCCTATAAACTTCTCTTCAAGCATAACCGGCATTCGTGAAGCACGTTGACACCCTGAATCGGGGAACCTAGTATCCCCGCCATGCGGGCCGAAACCGGCAGAGAATCAACCCCGTCTTCACCAGGCCAGAGCTCCGGCGGAGTTCTGCTCTGGGGCGCGATTCTGATGCTCCCCATCCTCTTCATCACGCTGGCTGCCTGGTCAGGGGAAGGCTCGGTGATAGAGGTCGCGGCCCGCCTGGCCTTCAGGCC
>JALGWK010000215.1 GCA_025774205.1 bacterium | reverse complement strand
GTCCAGGTCGACCTGGTTCCGGGAAATGAAGCCGCCGATCACCTGAAGGGCTACTGTTGTCGGCTTCCAGCGTTTTGCGGCTCTGCGCAGCAGGGGGATACCGGTCCGTTCGAATCGGATCACGGCCATGATATCATCCAGGTGGGGCGCGTCGCGCAGGCCCCAGAGGACCGACCCGGTGGAATAGACCAGCCACTCCTCCATGGCCCGGGGAGGAACGCCGAAGCGTTCCTCGAACGTCTCCTGAAGGGCCCGTATTTCAGCCGGATTTGCGGAGATGAGCACAGTAAAATCCCCAGGAATCGGTGTGATGCGGCCAGAAACGCATGGTCCGGGTGAGATCATCCGGCCAATCGGTTCCCTCCCAGGAAGTTATCCCCGGTTGACCGGGCAGATTACCCGGGAGGGGGAGTATCTCGATCTCCATCCGGGAGAGCGCCGCGGCCACCACCGCCTCGTCCTCCTCGGGAGCCCAGGTGCAGGTCGAGTAGAGGACCGTTCCGCCGGGCCGGGTGATCTTGAGTGCCTTGAGGAGCAGAGCCAGCTGGATCCGCGGCAGGGTCCGCGCCCTGCCTGAACGGTCGGGGTTATACCTCCCTCCATCGATCCTGAAGGTGCCTTCCCCCGAACAGGGCACATCCGCCAGCACGTGATCGAACCTGAACCGCTCGGGGAAGTTCTCCCCCCGGTACTGGCTGATGAGCGCGTTCGGAACCCCGAGCCGCTCGAGGTTCGCCGCCAGGATCGATATCCGGGAGTGGTTGATGTCGTTCGCCACCAGCACCCCGTGACCCATCATCTGCGCCGCGAGCTGACTGGTCTTGCCGCCCGGCGAGGCGCAGAGGTCGAGCACATCGGAGCCGGCGGCAGGATCGAGGATCACGGGCGGCAGGGTGGAGGTGTACCCCTGCGGATGGTACCAGCCGAGATGGTAGGCCCAGGTCAGTCCGGGGCCCGGCAGCCCTTCGACCCGGTAGAGATCGGGCGAACCCTCTAGACGGGACCACTGCGCGCCATCAGCTGTCAGTCGTTCCTCGAACCGCTCCCGGGTGACCTTGAAGGGGTTCCAGCGAAGGTCGGTGGGAAGCGGCCTGCGAAGCGCCTCGAGGAAGGCGTCCCGGTCGTCAACCAGGTCCCCGTAACGATCTATCTGAGGAGGAAGTTCAGGCATTACCTCACAACCTATACATTCCCGTGAGATCACTCAAGCCACTCAGGAAGGCGAATCATTGCTATCGTGACTCCTCTGTACCATCATAGTCCCTGATACCCACCCCATACACTCCGGAGTCAGCTCGATATGGACAAGATCGTCGAATGCGTACCCAACTTCTCTGAAGGTCAGAACCCGGCCGTCATCAAGGATATCACCGACACCATCGAGAGTGTCCCCGGCGTGCGGCTGCTCGACGTCGATCCGGGAGCGAACACCAACCGGACCGTGGTGACCATCGTCGGTTCACCGGAGGCAGTGGCCGAGGCCGCCTTCGTGGCGGTGAAACGCGCCTCGGAGGTGATCGACATGCGCACCCACAAGGGGGAGCACCCGCGCATGGGGGCTACCGATGTCGTTCCCTTCGTCCCGGTCTCGGGGGTCACGATGGAAGATTGCGCCGAGCTCGCCCGCCAGGTGGGCCAGCGCATCGGTGACGAACTGGGAATCTCAGTCTACCTCTACGAGCATGCCGCCTCGAAGCCGGAACGCCGGAACCTGGCCAGGGTACGGTCGGGTGAATACGAGGGGATGGCCGAAAAGCTGAAGGATCCGGAGTGGAAACCGGACTTCGGTCCGACCGAACTCAATCAGAGTGCCGGGGTGACGGGGGTGGGAGCCCGCGAGTTCCTTATCGCCTACAACATCAATCTCAACTCGACCGATCGTCGCTACGCCAACGAGATCGCCTACGAGATCCGGGAGCGGGGACGCTGGAAGCGGGAGGGCAACACCACGCCCTTCTACTACAAGGGGCAGGAAGTCGATTTCGCGGGTGACAGCACCTACCCGTGCGGAAACTGTGATTTCGCCGGCGCGTCGTTCGACGAGCTGGCCGATCACTACCGGGATGAGCATGGCGGCGACCTTGCTGCCCGCTACGCCTCCCTCGAGATCGATCCCTACGATCCGAAGGGACACGTTTTCAAGGAAGGTCTGTTCAAGGATGTGAAGGCGATCGGGTGGGTGATCGAGGACTACAACCGGGCCCAGATCAGCATGAACCTTACCAACTACCACGTCAGCCCTCCCCACGAGGTGCTGGACGCCGCCCGCGAGGAAGCCGCGAAGCGCGGCATCATCCTGACCGGGTCGGAGATCGTCGGGGTGGTCCCCTACGACGCGATGAGGAAGGCGGGTATGCATTACCGCCGGAAGATGATGAAATCGACCGGGATCCCCGTCTCAGATCTCATGGATACTGCCGTCCAGTCGATGGGCCTGGCCGACGTGACGCCGTTCGACATCGGGGAGAAGGTCCTCGGATTGCCGAAGGTTGAGGGCGAGCTGGTCAACCGGACTACCTTCGATTTCATCGACGAGGTCTCCCGCGACACGCCCGCGCCCGGTGGCGGATCGGTCGCCGCCCTCTCGGGCGCTCTCGGGGCGGCGCTGGCCGGCATGGTTGCCAACCTCTCGATCGGCAAGGGTGAGTTCGATCCGATGTATGATGACCTCTGCGGGCTGGCTGAACAGGCCCAGGTGCTGAAGGACGCCCTGGTGCGCGGTGTGGATGAGGACACCCTCGCCTTCGATTCTGTCCTCGACGCAATGCGCATGCCGAAGGACACCGAGGAGGAACTGGCCGTACGGGCTGCAGCCATGCAGGAAGGGTACAAGGCCGCAACCCGGGTGCCCCTCGGCACCGTGGAGCAGTGCAAGGGCCGCGGCCTACAACGTCCGGATCAATCTCCCGAGCATCAAGGATGAGGACTTCCGGAACGAGATGATCGAAGGACTGGGATCACTCGTGACTGAATGCGACCGGATCGCTGAAGAGGTCGCTGAGAAGGTGAACGAGGCCCTGGAGTACTGAGTACTGGTGCCCTGTCACGCAACATCCGTCGCATTCGAGTGACACTGGGAGCCGCGCTGGAGCAACCGACAGCACCATCAGGGAGAGGAAACTGTCATGGATCTCGGTCTTTCCGGAAAAGTGGCCCTCGTAACCGGCGCGAGCGCGGGACTCGGCTACGCTTCGGCCCGGGCCCTGGCCGCCGAGGGCGCGGCGGTAATGATCTGCAGCCGCGATTATGGGCGGATCACCGAGTCCGCCCTCGAGATCGGACGCAGTACGGGCGTGGAGCCGCTGCCGCTGGAATGCGATCTGACCGACGAGGCCGGGATCGAACTCCTGGTCCGGAAAGTGGTCGATGAATTCAACCGGATCGATATTCTCGTCTCCAATGCCGGAGGTCCTCCCGGCGGCCCCTTCTCTTCCATCAGCGCCGAGCAGTGGGACCAGGCGTACAACCTCACCTTCCGGAGCACGCTCCACCTCTGCCGGAATGTCCTGCCGATCATGGAAGCGCAGCAGGAAGGCTCGATCGTGGTGATCACCTCGATCGCCTCGAAACAGCCGATCCCGGGACTCGTAACCAGCAATGCCCTGCGGGCCGGTCTGAATGGTCTGATCAAGTCGATCGCCAACGAATACGGCCCGATGGGTATCCGGGCCAACACAGTGGCACCCGGGTACACCCTGACCGAGCGGCTCGACGAACTGGCCGAAGAGATCAGCGGTCGGGAGGGGAGGTCGAAGGAGGACATCTTCGAGGGCTGGACCGCCAACACACCCCTGAAGCGTCTCGGCCAGCCGGAGGAGATCGGCGCGGCGGTGGCTTTCCTGGCCAGCGAACGGGCAGCCTTCATCACCGGCCAGCACCTGGCGGTGGACGGCGGCTCCATCACCGGCACCATGGGATAACGCCGGTATTCACTGTTTTGTACTATTTGTACATATAGAACAAATCTAACAGAACCAGGTCCCGGGTCGGATCATCACTACAGTTCAGTGGCACAACTCGGACAGTAGTGCCAGCCCAGCCCGACCGTCTGACCGCACGTGGAACAGGTCCCCTTCAGTTCGGTCTGGCAGTAGGGACACACCACGAATCGCACGGACACCCTCTCGCCACACTCGGGACAAGCCGGCCCGGCTTCCCGGGTCACCAACGCATAGATCAGTGCTCCAAGGGCGCTTGTCAGCAGCGCGAAAAGCCCCCACAGAGGCGCCGGTAATCTCCGCTTCCTGGCGTCGAGATACACCCAGACCGGTGGTGATACCAGGAGCAGAAGCAGGCCCAGGAGACCGAATCGGTTCAATACCCCCGAGAGGATTCCCAGGAATCCGAACGGTATCTCCCTCTCTTCCACATCAACTGTCATTCGAACTGAGGCTTCTATTCCGATCGGGAAATCATTTCCCGCCACATCGATCGTCCTCAGCGGGGTACCTCTGAATCTGGTGTTCAGCGTGTCCCGAACCCTCTGTGCTTCGTCTTCTTCAAGGTGCTGAAGTCTCAGGAATTCGATCTGGTCGAGTGTCGTGTCACCGTATTGTATTGAATCGAAGAATATTGTGGGATCGTCCAGGGCCTCGGCCGGGAGTCCGGCGCTCATGGCACTCCAGCCGGGTCGATCGATATCGTGAACCCGGGCTGTTCCGGATTCATAATACTGGAGTAGGGCTTTGACGACGTATCTGCGTCCCTGGAAGCGTTCATTTATTTCATTCGTGACCGCTTCAACGGCAGCACTGATCAGATCCTCCAGGTCCTCAGAATAGAGTGGCTTGAATTCACCCCGGATGCTTTCCCCAAGCCTGAGATCCTGGGGGCCCTGGAGCCGGATGCCCTGCTTCAACAGCACGGACTGGCGCTTCCAGATATCTCCCAGATCACGGAATTCACCGTTGGCGATCTCTCTTCGGCGATTGTTTTCAGTCTTTTCAAGGGCCGGTCCACCGATATATCCCGCCACCACCAGCAGGAGGGCAAGTATGATGAGACCTGGCCCCAGCTGATCTCCGGTACTCCGATTCTTCTTCATGATTCCTCCATCCGGTTTCTGGCTCTCTGGATAAGGAGCGGACTCGAGAGAAGGAGGATGATTGAAAATGAGGCTCCCACGATGGCAAGATCTCCGAGGCCCAGAGATGCGAGCCAGTCGAGGGATTCACGAACAGTCGGCAGGATACCTCCGACCAGCGTGATTCCAGCCGCAGACAGTCCGACCAGTCCGGCGATGAATCTGTGCTGGAACCTGCCCGGGATCACTCTCTCGGCCGCGTACTCGGACAGGCCCTCGAGCGATCGGTCGAAGCCGAGCCGGGCGCCGGCCAGGTCTCCCGCTCCGCCGATCTCCACCTGCTGCAGGAATCCAACCCACTCCTGACACTGCTCACAATCATCGAGATGGCGATCGATCTTCTCCTTGAGCCGTCCCGATTGACCCTGGAGATGATCCACCAGCCATGGCTGCAGTTCGTGACAATCAGGCATTATTCGTCTGCTCATTTCCACTGAGGTGTATCTTCCGCAGTGATCCGTTGAAATGTTCTCTGTTCATCACCTGCCGGATTTCCTGCCGGATTTTTTTCAGGGCCTGGAACCGTCTGGTTCGGACCGTTGCCCGCGAACAGCGCTGCAGTTCGGCAATCTGACCGGTTGTCCATTCAGCGAAGAACGTCAACCGGATTGTTTCCGCTTCCAGTGGGGTCAATACCCTCAGGGCGGTCTGCAACTGTTCACGAAGGCTTCCTGATTCGATCGCGTCTGGCTCTGAGGGCGGTGTACTCATCGTGGATTCAAGGATCCCCGCCTGCCGGCCTGCCTCGAGATCGGCCCGGTTCCGGTCGATCTTGAGACGATCGATGGCCAGGTTCCTGGTGATAGTGTAGATCCAGGTCGAGAACCGGGATGTTGCCCGATAGGTAGACGCTGATCTGATCGCCCGCAGGAAGGTCTCTTGCACCAGGTCCTCGGCTTCTTCCTCGGAATCGACGAATCCTCGGCAATAGCGCAGCAAACGGACTGCGTACCTGTCCATCAGGGACCTGAAGGCATCACCATCACCTTCGACATACCTGATGAAGAGCCGTTCATCGCTTATGTGTTCCGGTTGCGCGTTCATACAGATTTTTGTACCGGGTGAAGGAAGAGGGTGTTTATATGATTCTGATCCCCCGGATTCGTCCGGCTTCACATCGCGGTCAGGTTGTCAGAGACCCAGTTCCGCGCGAAGATCATCAAGGGAGGTTGATCCGTCCTTGAGGGCGGCGGTGACCGAGGCCCGGGTATCGGAGATATCGAGTTGGTTCTCCAGCAGTTCGAGCATGATCAGATCCACGATCGGCACGACCGCCGCCAACTCCTTGCCGTGTTTCTCCAGGATGACACGGTCTCCGGAATAACCGGCCCGGTTGATCAATTCAGCGAATCCCTGGCGCGCGTCCGAGGCTGCGATCCGATGCATGAGATGCTCCAATGATCGTTATGTACGTTTATGAGTATTTGTACGTTTCAACCAGAATACGGTCTGCTACCGACATCGAAAGAGGATCACAACCGCGCGGGGAGAACCGGGTCAGACTGATTTCAGGCGCCGAACTTGTTCAGCCGTCCGGCATGCCCCAGGACCAGTCCCATGAGCTGCTCGGCGGGAAAGGTGCCAAGGGTGCCCTGGCGGGCGCAGCTGATCTCGTCGAAACACTCCATCCCGCTGTGGCGGGCTGTGCCCGAAGCGAGGAGGACCGGCACCGTGTGCCACGAATGTTCGCCCATCAGGGCCGGAGTGGAATGATCACCCGTGACCACCGTCACCTCCGGCTCCAGGGCCAGGAAGTCGGCCAGGGCGGTGTCGGCCGTCTCGATCGCGGTCACCTTGGCGTCGAAGTCACGGTCTTCTCCCCGGGCGTCGGTCGCCTTGTAGTGAACGAAGAAGAAGTCGTACTCATCCCACCGGTTCCTGACCACCTCGAGCTGATCGGCGAGATTGCCGGCTCCTTCGTGTACATCCATGCCGAGCAGCCGGCTGATCCCCTTGTACATCGGGTAGGTCGCCACGGCGAGCGAGCGGAGGCCGAACCGCTCCCTCATGGAAGGATAGACGCGGTATCTCGCTATCCCGCGCAGGAGGGGATAGTAGGCAGGATCACCCGCCTCCGAGAGAGGAGCGACAGCCTGGTTGAGCAGTTCCCGCAGCAGGACAGCGACCTTCTCCGCCTCCGGGCGATCGGCCGTCGGTGACAGCGGCGGAACGCCGGTGAGCTGGGGATCGGTGTCGGTGACACCTTCATCCAGGCCCTCTCCGGGCGCCCGGAGTACGATCGCGGCCCGGTGCTCCTTGACCGGTCTGATAAAGGTCTCCACCCCGGGCAGATCCACCACATTGGAAAGGATCGCGCACAGCCGCTCGCATTCTTCAGTCGGGATGCGTCCCGCCCGTCGATCGAGGATCAGTCCTTTACCATCCACGGTGGCGAAGTTCACCCGGATGGCGATGTCGCCCTCCTGAAGAGGAAAGGCAATCCCGGCAGCCTCCAGTACCCCGCGTCCGATGTTGTTCTCTACCGGATCGTACCCGAAGAGGGCGAAATGGCCCGGTCCGCTGCCTGGTGTGACACCGGGCAGGACCGGCACGATCAGTCCCGCTTCGCTCCGCGCGGCCAGTCCGTCCAGGACGGGAGTGCGCGCGGACTGCAGTTCGGTGAGGCCCCGGGCAGGATCGGTCGTACCCCCGAGTCCGTCGAGGACCATGAAGAGGATCGTGCTGCCGGCCTCACGGATCAGGTCATCGGGAAGTCTCACCGGGGTCTCCAGGTGCGGGTTCAGGTACTGGTTGCGGGTGCCCCTGTTATTATCCACACTGCGGTGGCGCCCGCCACTCAAAAAGCCGGCACTGGAACCTTCGGAGGGCCAACTACGTATTGTGAAAGGCGCAATACCACGAGGCGAGGTCGGAGATGACTGATTACCAGCCCGATGAAACCGGGCGGAACGATGATCAATATTATGATCTTCCGGGGGCCGAAGGCAGGCCCATCGGACGGCCGGACAGCGCCGGGACCGGCGCGTCAGGCTCAGAGTCCGACCCTCCCCTCGATCAGCCGCCCCAGGAAACACCGGAGAAGGAGTTCGATCTCGGTCGGTGGATCCGGGATGGCTGGGACCTGATCAGGGACGAACTGCCCGGCTACATCATCGCCGGGCTTATCTTCGCCGCAGCCATCACGATCACCGCGAACATCCACGGGATCGTCTACCTGGCGGTAATGGGTCCCATTACGGCCGGGATCTTCCTGATGACCCTCAATCACATGCGGGGCGGAGACAACCCCCTCATCGGGGACATCTTCCAGGCCTTTCAGCGGTATCTGCCGGTCACCCTGGCCCACCTGATCCTGTCGCTGGTCCTGGCGCTCGGATTCGTCTTCTGTTTCGTTCCCGGACTGATCCTCTGGGGCATGTACCTCTTCACCTTCATCTTCATCGTCGACCGGGGCTATGATTTCTGGGAGGCGATGGAGGCCAGCCGGAAGCTCACGAGTGCCAACTACCTGGAGTTCACCCTCTTCGCGCTGGTGCTGATCGTGCTGAACGTGGGCGGGTTCCTCTGTTTCGGAGTCGGACTCCTGGTAACGCTTCCGCTGACCTTCGCCTCGGTGTCGTGTGCCTATCGCGATCTCGTCGGCCTGGCCCCCGAGCCCGCGATCACCACCCCGCCACCGGTCCACCACACCCCTGCGTCTTCCGGTCCGACCCCGCCGGAACCGCCGAGCATCATCTCGTAGTTTTCCCGGGCGATCGCGACCGGTTCAGCGGACCCTGCGGAAGAGGTTCTCCCAGCGGATTTTGTTGATAAGATCGAACCACTTGATATCGGGATCGGGATCCCAGGAGAGGTAGACGATCAGCGCCTTCCCCTTGATGTTCTCCTCGGGTACGAAGCCCCAGTCCCGGCTGTCCCGGCTGTTCTCCCTATTGTCCCCCATGAAGAAGTATTGCCCCTCGGGAACGGTCACCGGACCGTAGTTGTCCCGGTTACTGTACGCTTGAGGCAGGATGCGGGAATCGATGTGCTTCGACCGATCGGGATCAGGTATGAGCGTCCCGTCCACGAGTATCTCCCGGTTCACGATCTCGACGGTCTGTCCCGGTCCGGCGATGAGTCGCTTGACGAAGTCCTTGGTGAGATCGAGGGGATAGCGAAATACCACGACGTCCCCGGTCCTCGGTTTCCTCAGGCCGGGCAGGCGCCCGTCGAGGGGACCGAAATCGATCCTTGGTCCGAAAGTGACCTTGTCGACCAGGATAAAATCTCCCGACAGGAGGGTGTCCTCCATCGAGCCGGAGGGGATCCGGAAGGCCTGGATCATGAAGGTGCGGAGGATGAGCGCGATGACTACCGCGAAGACGACCAGCTCGACCGTCTCCCGGAGAACCGATCGGGAACGGATCGAGGCGGCGTGGTCGTCCCGGTCAGGGTCCGGGCCATCCCCCGGAAGCGGATCTCCCGGATCGGATTCCGCGGGCGACAGGGTCTCCCGGTCGTCCGGCGAACTCACCATCAATCCTCGTCGTTCATAGAGAGGAAGGCCAGGAACGCTTCCTGGGGTATCTCGACGTTCCCGATCGACTTCATCCGCTTCTTCCCTTCCTTCTGCCGCTCCAGGAGCTTGCGCTTCCTGGTGATGTCACCACCGTAACACTTGGCCGTGACGTGCTTCCGGAAGGCGCTCACCGTCTCGCGCGCGATGATCTTGTTGCCTACCGCGGCCTGGACAGCAACCGCGAACTGCTGCCGCGGGATAAGGTCCTTGAGGCGTCGCGTGAGCCGGCGGCCCCACTCGTACGCCTTGTCCGCGTGCACGATCATGCTGAGGGTATCGACCGTCTCCCCGTTCAGCATGATGTCCAGTTTCTGGACCGTGTTCCGGCGCCAGTCGTCGAAGTCGTAATCGAGGCTGGCGTATCCCCTGCTGACCGACTTCAGTCGATCGTAGAAATCGAAGACGATCTCGGACAGGGGTAGATCAAAGTGAATCAGCACCCGATCGCCGCCCATGTATTCCATGTTCGTGTAATCGCCCCGCCTCTCCTGGCAGAGGGTTATCAGGTTCCCGATGTATTCCTGCGGGGTAGCGATGTGAGCCTTGACGTACGGCTCCTCGATGTGATCGATCTCCTGGGGCGACGGAAGGTGGGCGGGATTGTCGACCGTCAGTACTTCTCCGTCGGTCGTATGGACCCGGTATTCCACGCTCGGGATCGTGGCGATGATGGCGAGGTCGTATTCCCGTGAGAGACGCTCCTGAACGATCTCCATATGAAGGAGGCCGAGAAAGCCGCAACGGAAACCATACCCGAGAGCGGCGCTCGATTCAGATTCATAGGAAAGCGCGGCGTCGTTCAGCTGGAGACGTTCGAGGGAATCATGCAGGTTCTGGTGGTCCTCGCTGTCCATC
>JALGWK010000017.1 GCA_025774205.1 bacterium | reverse complement strand
GGCACGGATCTTCCCGAACATCTCGAGATCGACCTGCTCCTGGGCGTTCGCGCTGACCGTGATCACCATGATTCCGAAAAGGAAACCTGCCGCTACCGCCGCTGCCGCTGCTACTCGCCTCATGGTTGCTGCTCCCCTGTCTGTTCTCTCACTGTCCGCCGTCCGGCATTGCTCGATCCCGTTAACATCACTGCCTCCATCAGGAGGCACCATTACTTTATACCATTTCCGGTCGCCAAGCATTTAAGCGCCCTGTCACGCAACAACTGGTGCATTCGAGCGGCGCCGTGTCCCGATCGGGAACCAGAGATCAAATGAACGCATTCACTACTCTGGCTCGCCTATGGAGACCACTCACCGCAGACCGACCCTCGGAGAGGCACTGACGCCCCTCATCGCCATGGGGCTCTTCCTCGGACTCGGCTACGCCTGGCAGGGCTTCCGGATCGAGGTCGTCCTCCTGGCCTCGGCCGCCGTGGCCGGTTTCATCGCCCGGCGACTCGGCTACAGCTGGAAAGAGATGGAACAGGGTATCGTCTCAGCGCTCGCCAAGGCGATGCCGGCCATGCTCATCCTGATCACGGTCGGCGCCCTTATCGCCTCCTGGATCGCGGCCGGCACGATCCCCATGCTCATCTGGTACGGGCTGCAGCTTATCTCCCCGAAGCTCTATCTCGTCACGGCCTGTGTGATCTGTTCGATCGTATCGATCTCGACCGGCACCTCGTGGGGCACGGTTGGTACGGTAGGAGTGGCCCTCATCGGGGTAGCCCAGGGGCTCGGGATCCCCATGGGCGCGGCGGCCGGCGCGGTGGTCTCGGGGGCCTACTTCGGTGACAAGCTGAGTCCCTTCAGCGATACCACCAACCTGGCGCCGGTGGTGGCCCGGGCCAATCTCTTCGACCATATCAAATGGATGCTCTGGACCACATTCCCCGCCTGGACCCTGGGGCTGGTCGTATACCTGATCGTCGGACTCGGCTCGAATCCCACGACCCTGCCCGATATCGGACCACTCCAGAACGGTCTGCGGGAGGCGTTCCGGTTCAATATCCTCCTTCTCCTGCCCCTCGTGGTCATCCTCTGGTTCGCGGCAAAGAAACTGCCCACACTTCCCGGCATCCTGCTGGCGAGCCTCGTGGCGGCGATCCTGGCGCTTGTTTTCCAGGGAGTGTCACTGAAGGTGGTGATGGAGGCCACCATCCTCGGCTACCAGCCGGCCACCGGCATCGCCGATCTCGACAGTCTGCTTGCCCGCGGCGGGATGATGGCGATGATGGATGTGACCCTGATCGTCTTCTGCGCCTTCGGATTCGCCGGCATCATGAGCGGCTGCGGGATCCTGGAACGAATTCTGGAGGCGCTGATGAGCCGGGTGAAGCGTACCTTCGGCCTGATCGCCTCGACCGTGGCGACCGGTGTGACCACCGCCTTCGTGACCGGTTCGAGTTACCTATCGATCATCGTGCCGGGAGAACTCTTCGCCAGGGCATTCAGCGAACGGGGTCTGGCGGCCAAGAACCTCTCCCGGACGACCGAGGACTCGGGCACGGTGGTGGTACCTCTCATACCGTGGAGCGCGGCCGGCGTCTTCATGGCCTCCACCCTGGGGGTCCCCACCCTCCACTACCTGCCCTGGGCAATCATGAACTACACCGGCTTCATCTTCGCCCTCATCTGCGGGGCCACGGGTATCGGGATCGCGGAGAAGATCCGTGAGGACGAAACCATCCCCGGCAGCTGACCGTTGCCGGAAATTCAGAATGAGGCCTGAATGAGCAGTCAGTCCCCCTGGCAGAATCCCGATGCCTCCTGGCGGGAGATATTCAACGCCGCCAACGACGCGATCTTCATCCACGACGCCGGAACCGGCGAGATCCTCGATGTGAATCAGAAGACGTGCGAGATGTTCGGATATTCGGTCGAGGAGTTCAGGCAGTTTGAAATCGGTGATATCAGTTCCGGTACGGCGGGATTCACCCAGGAAGGGGCCGCCGAGAAGATACGCCTGGCCATCGAAGAGGGCGAGAACCTGTTCGAATGGCACTGCCGGAAGAAGTCGGGCGAACTCTTCTGGGTCGAGGTGAACCTGAAAACAGCGACCATACTCGAAAGAGACATCCTGCTGGCGATGGTCCGTGATATCACCGGGCGGAAGAACTCCGAAGAGGCACTCCGGTTATCGGAATCCAAATTCTCGAGGGCCTTCTTCGCCAGTCCCGACTCCATCACCATCAGCTCCCTGGCCACCAGTGAAATGTATGAAGTAAACGACGGTTTCCTCCACCTGAGCGGCTACAGCCGGGATGAGATTATAGGGAAGTCGGCGCTGGAACTTGAACTCTGGCCCGATCCTGCTGACCGGGAGCGGATGATGAAGACGCTCCAGTCCACGGGACGCATCAGAAATCAGGAGTACCTGTTCCGTGACAAGGCGGGTACTCCCCGTACCTGTCTGCTCTCAGTCGAGGTCATCGATCTGCATGGTGAACCGTGCAACCTCTCGGTTGCTCGAGATATCACCGACTGGAAACGCACCGAAGAAGCCCTTAAGGTCAGCGAGGCGCAGTATCGGAACGTGGTGGAGAGCGCCCGGGACGCGATCTTCACGCTCTCGGATGATGGCCAGCTGCTCACTCTGAACCATGCCTTTGAGAAGATCACCGGCTGGTCCCGGGAGGAGTGGATCGGCCGACCGTTCCTGGAGATCCTCCACCCGGGGGATAGGGAGCCGGCAATCCAGCTGGTAACCGACCTGATGTCAGGTTCCATGCCGCCGCTAAGCGAACTCAGGATCCTGTGCAAATCAGGCGAATATGTAATCGGGGAATTCGCCTCGGCCCCGAGATCGGTGGATGGTATTCCGGTCGGCATCCTCGGAATCGCCCGGGACATCACCTACCGGAAGAACCTGGAGGACCAGCTCCGTCAGGCCCAGAAACTGGAGAGCATCGGCACCCTCGCGGGTGGTATCGCCCACGACTTCAACAATATGCTGAACATCGTGCTCGCCCATACCCAGCTCATCTCACGCTCCGATTACGATCCGATTCACCTGCGGAACAGTATCGAAGCGATCACCAGGGCAGGCGAGCGGGGGGCGCGGATCGTACAACAGCTCCTGACTTTCGCCCGCCAGACGGAGGCGGTCTTCGAACCGATCGACATAAATCGCAGTATCGGTGAGATCCGGGATATCATCACCTCCACCTTTCCCAAGACGATCAGCGTCAGCGTTTCGATGGCCGACAACCTGCCGCTTGTCCGTGGTGACGTTACCCAGATCCACCAGGTCCTCCTCAACTTATGCGTGAACGCCCGCGACGCGATGTCCGGCGGCGGTGAGGTCTCCCTCTCAACAGGACTGGAAGACCGGAAGTCGGTCCGGAGTCGCCATCCGGAGGCCGAACGCGAGGAATATCTGTTCATCGATATCAGGGACACCGGCATCGGCATGGATGCCGACACCCGACGACGGATATTCGAACCGTTCTTTACCACCAAGGAGACAGGACAGGGAACCGGTCTCGGCCTGGCGGTCGTCTACGGCATCATCCAGGATCACAATGGTTTCATGAATGTCCGGAGCGAACCGGGCAGTGGTACCACCTTCCGGATGTACCTGCCGGCTCTCGACCGTGATGCTGAAGAAATCGCGTCTGTGACGCAATCCGATGATGGACTTTCTACTCACGGTGAGGAGACCATCCTCGTCGTGGAGGATGAGAAGGCGATCCTGGACCTGCTGGAGAATCTCTTTCACGAAAAAGGATACAGTGTCCTGACCGCGGTGGACGGGACAAGCGCGGTATCGTTATTCACCGAACAGAAGGATTCGATCGACCTGGTCTTTACCGATGTCGGTCTCCCGGGGCTGAGTGGTGAAGAGGTGTTCCGCGCGATCAGGAAGATCAAGCCGGAGATAAAGGTGGTCCTGGCCAGTGGTTATCTGGATGCGGATCTGCATTCAACGCTGATCAGGGATGGTGTCGCGGACGTCATCCAGAAGCCGTATCAATTCATCGACCTGCTGCAGAGGATCCGACAGGCACTCGACAGCAACCTGACCTGACAGCGCCGGACACCGATATCGCCGGTTTCTTCATCCGACCTGCGATATATAATACTCAGGAGTCCTTTTAACCGGGCTGTCGCCAACAGCTCATGAGATGAGGTTGCGTCATGAAACGGAACCGTGTCCGTCCGGCTCTGGCTCTGATCATCCTGCCCGCCCTGTTCCTGGTGACAGGCATGGGAACGCAGGAGCAGGAAATAGGAGCGATCGGTGCCAGCGTCGAGGAATTCAGTCTGCCCACCTACGAAGGGGAGACCTTTACCCATGAGGACCTGGAAAAGAAGGTCACTCTGATCGTCTTCTGGTTCCCTACCTGAGGGGGCTGCCGTGTGGAGTTGCCACACGTCCAGGAGTTGTACGCGGAACTGAAAGAGAACGAGAATTTCCAGGTGCTGGCGGTCGAAATCAACGATGACCGGGATGGCGCCGACACCTTTATCGAAGAGAACGGCCTCACCTTCATCTTCACTGAGGCGGATCGCAACTTCGTGGAGACGAAGTTCAACACCGCCTACTATCCCAACAGCTTCCTCATCGGTAAAGACAGCAGGATCAAGCAGCATTGGGTTGGGTTCACGGAGGGTGAGGAAGAAGTCGTCAGAGAAGCTATCCTTGAGGAACTCCAGAACGACGGCAGGTAGCCACCGTTTTCTCAGACCTGTTGAACCGGCTCGGCCCGGCCTGAGTCCCGACTCCTGAAGAGGGCATCCAGGACGAGCTGGTTCTTCAGTCCCTCCACCCCGGGGATCGTGAACTCCCCTCCTACTTCGACCGCTTCAGCGAAGGCGTCGACCTGCCTGGTGTAGACACCGAGATTGGAGACCTCTTCCCGTTCGAGGGAGGGTGTGCCTGCCTCCGGCCGGTATTCGACCGTGATCGGCCGTTCGACGTTCAGCGCATCGACCGCGGAGATGATCCCTCTGTCGCCTGCCAATTCCAGCAGGGTCAGATAGTCACGACGGGTTGAAACGGCGATAGTGGCAAGTGTCCCCTCAGAGAAAGTAAGTGTCAGCAGAGCTGCGGCTTCGAAGGGCGCGGAGCGCTCATCTTCGAATACCGCAGTCGAGACCTCCACGATCTCATCCTGGAGGATGTAGCGCAGGGCATCAAAGCAATGAACTCCCACATCGGCGATCGGCCCTCCGCACGCCATGGTCGGATCCTTCAGCCATGCCCTGGGATGGTTCAGACCGGGATAGTGGAACTCTGCCCGGGCTAAAATTGGCCGTCCGAGATCCCCCCGCCCTGTCCGTTCCCGGAAGAGCGCCACGCTCTTCTCGAACCGGAAGATATGCGCCACCCCGAAGAGAACACCGGCCCGGTCAGCAGCCTCCACCATACGGCGGGCTTCGGTTCCATTCATCGCCAGCGGTTTCTCGCACAGGACCGGGAGACCGTGTTCGATCGCGGTCAGCACATCGGGGAGATGGAGGGCGTCAGGGGATGTCACGAAGACCGCGTCCACCTCCCCGGAAGCGCACAGTTCCTCAGGGGTGGTGAAGGCATGCGGAATCCCGTGCTCCCGGGCCGAGGCAGCGGACTTCTCCGGATCGCGCCGGGAGAGGGCCGTGACCTCACAGCGATCCGATCCCGCGAAGCCCGGCATCAGGCGTCTCACCGCGTGCAGGCCGAAACCGATGACTCCAAAGCGGACCATGTTCTCCTCCGCGATTCTGAATCCCGAAGATCAATGATCACTCTACTCACTACCGGCGAACGAGACCAACTCGATGATTTACGTCATGCCTGAGAGGCACTATTGAACAGCCGGGATTGAACCGATGAGATGAGGGGGGAACGACATGCTTGATGCTGTAATCCAACACCGTTTGAATGGACTGAACACTCTGATCGGGAACTCGCCACTGTTGGAACTCAGGTTCACATTCCAGGGAAAAAAGAGGGTGATTCACGCCAAGGCGGAGAACCTGAATCTCACTGGAAGCATCAAGGACCGTATGGCTCTTCATATCATCAGGCAGTCGTACGAAAGAGGGGAACTCCACCCGGGTGATCTCATCATTGAGGCAACCAGTGGGAACACCGGTATCGCTTTTTCGGCGATCGGGCGGGCAATGGGACATCCGGTCGCCATCTTCATGCCCGGCTGGATGAGTTCTGAACGGATCAATCTCATCAGCAGTCTCGGCGCGCAGATCAATCTCGTCAGCAAGGATGAAGGTGGCTTCCTCGGAAGCATCGATCAGGCCGAGGAACTGGCCAAAAGCCGGGAGAATACCTTTCTGCCCAGTCAGTTCTCCAATGAGGACAACTGCGATGCGCACTACGAGACGACCGGTCCGGAGATCTGGTGGCAGCTGCGCTTCCGTTCCCTGACGCCGGACGCCTTCGTGGCTGGAGTGGGGACCGGTGGAACCGTCATGGGTGTCGGCCGCTATCTCAGGGAGATGCAGCCCGGGATGAAGATACATCCGCTCGAACCATCGAATTCACCCACCCTGTCGACCGGCCACAAGATCGGGACCCATCGCATCCAGGGTATCTCCGATGAGTTCATTCCCGCCATCGTCGATGATGGTGACGCGATCATCATGGCCCAGAAACTGGCTATGGAACTGGGGCTGGGCGTTGGAATATCATCGGGGGCCAATTTTCTCGGTGCCCTGATGGTGCAGAATGAGATAGGAGAAGAAGCGATCGTGGTCACGGTCTTCCCGGATGACAACAAGAAATACCTCAGCACCGATCTTCTGCGGGAAGAACCGGTGAAGGATGGATTCCTGTCGCCGGAGGTTGAATTCAGCAGATTCGGATCATACAAGCGGGTCTGCAAGACCTGCTGTGATCCAGTGACCTGTCTGGAATGCGGGGCTCTGGACTATCAGGAAGAAGCTGAACTTCCCCCCTGCCCGCGCCGGAACTGAAACATCTGGACCTGATCTCAGCGATGCCTGAGCATGGCAGCCGGAATCCGCGCCGCTGGCTGCCCCACCGGTGCGTAGAGCAGGTCGAGGTCGGCGCCCCCGGTCTGATTGAACCACTCGACTGATATTTCGTGCATCCCCTCCGCCAGCGCGACCGTGCCCGTCAGACCCTGTGATCCATGCAGACCGTCGTTGTCCACCACGACATCACCATCCAGCAGGAGCCGGGAGCCGTCATCGGAGACCAGGGTGAAGAGGTAGACGTCATCCTGGAGGAGGTCGATATAGCCTGAGTACCGGTAACCGACATACTCGACCCGCGTCGGATCGGCGGGCAGGGAGATGTCTTCGACCGTCCGTCTCGATATCCGCTGCAACCGGTCGAAGTCGGGAAGGAGCTCCCAGGTGCCGTGATATTCCTCCAGACTGAGTCCCTCCCGGAGATTCCCGACCTCTCGGGCAGAAGCCGGCTCAACCCGGGTGAATAACTTCTCCGTCACACCGCTCACCGGTTCCCCTTCATGGAAGACCCGGGCCTTCACCGTCGTCGTGGAGGAGATGGTGAATGGACCGATGTACGGATTCGAATCCGCGTCCGGAACGGTACCATCGAGGGTGTAACGGAGCTCGAGTGCGGTCGACCGGGTCACGAGGGAGACCGATATCGGGTTCACCAGGATCGTCGCGGCCGCTTCGATGGTCGGAGCCTCGTAGACGATCGGCTCACCCTTCACCTCGAGCACTACCACCGTGCAATCTTCGTCGGGCGCCCCTGCGGGCAGCGCGAGACGCAGGTCGGACTCGACCCGTTCGATCGGGATCCGTACTCCAGGATCTGCCAGCAGGCGCGCCCGGACCGGATCGTTGCCGATCCCCGGCAGGGTGAGCATTCCGTCGGCGGGCCAGTCAAAGACGTGCAGGTAGAGTTTCGTCTTCCGCCCGGAGGGCTTCACGGTGATCCGCCCCCAGGGGATCCCGGCCAGGGGACTAGCCGAAGTGCCGTAGATCGCCTCTCCGTTCACATCCATCCAGTCGCCGATCTCCGCCAGGCGATCGATGCTCTCCTGCGGAAAGGTGCCCTCAGCCGTGGGACCGACATTGAGCAGGTAGTTACCGCCTTTCGAGGCGATGTCGACCAGCATGCGTATCAGCTGACGGGTGGACTTGTACTGGGTGTCGGCCCGGTTGTACCCCCAGTACCGGTTCATGGTCATGCATGTCTCCCAATCGGTGCCGGGCAGACCTGTTTCCGGGATCTGCTGTTCCGGGGTTCCGTAGTCACCGGCCGACCGGTCATCGGTGGAGATCCCGGCCATCCCGCCCCGGTTCACGTCGACCCGGTTATTCACGATCACGTCGGGCTGCAGCTCGAGGCAGAGGTCGTAGAGGGGCTGGCCGTAGTCGTGGCTCCAGGTGCTCTCCCACTCCCCGTCAAACCACATGATCCCGATATCACCGTAGTTTGTAAGAAGCTCGGTCACCTGCCCGCGAAGGTATTCCACGTAGCGGTCAAAGTCGGCTCCTTCGGCCGATCTCGACTCCCAGCCCCGCCGGGGGAGGTAGTCGGGGTGGTGCCAGTCCATGATCGAATGGTACCAGCACATCTTCAGTCCTTCACGGCGGCAGGCCTCGGCCAGTTCGGCCATGATGTCCCGCTGAAAGGGAGTCGCCATGACGTCGTAATCGCTGACCTCTGAATCGAAGAGCGCGAAGCCGTCGTGGTGCTTCGAGGTGATGACGATGTACTTCATCCCGGCGTCCTTCGCCATCCGCACCCAATCGTCGGCGTCGAACTCGACCGGATTGAACTCTCCGAGGAATTGTTCGTACGTATCCACCGGAATCTGGGCCGTTGTCAGAATCCATTCGGCGTGATGGGTATCCTCGCCCCACTCCCCGGCCGGGACCGAGTAGAGTCCCCAGTGGAGGAAGAGGCCGAAGCGGGCCTCTCGCCACCACTCCATCCGCCGGTCCTTGTCGGTCTCGAACCGGCCAGCCCCGCCGGAACACGCCGCCATGGTGAGCATGAGGATGAATACCATTCCGTAGGAGAAGAGTGTGCGAAAGCGGGACATCGGAACCTCCGGTCAGGGGATCGTGCTGGTCAGGTCCCATCTTATCCCACTGAAGCGGTGAAGTGAATACCGACCGGTGCAGAGTGGGCGAAGGGTGATCTGCCGTGGTACAATCCGCCCCGATCCCTGGTACAATCCGCCCCGATCCCTGGTACAATCCGCCCTGATCCCTGAAGCGAGACACCGGAGGCAATCAGATGAGCGAACGGAACCGGCGGGAATTCCTGAAGAAGGTGGGTGTCGGAGCCGCCGGGATTACCGGCGCTGGAATCATCCCCGCCCTGCTGGAGGGATGCGGCGCGGGCGGGCGTTCCTGGACCGGACAGCGGCCCAACATCATCTTCATCCTGGCTGATGACCTCGGGTACGGCGATCCCGGATGCAACAATCCCGACTCGAAGATCCCGACCCCCCACCTCGACCAACTGGCCCGGGAGGGGATGCGGTTCACCGACGCCCACAGCGGTTCGGCCGTCTGCACGCCGACCCGGTACGGAGTGCTCACCGGCCGTTACTGCTGGCGGACCCGGCTTAAGGGACATGTCCTCTGGGGGTACTCCCCACCCCTGCTCGAACCGAGCCGACCGACTGTGGCCTCCCTGCTGCATGATGAGGGGTACGCGACCGCCTGCGTGGGCAAGTGGCACCTCGGCCTTGGTTGGCAAACAACCGACGGCTACCGGTTCAGTGACCGGTCGGACGAAACCGGGGAAACAGTTGACTACCGTCGGCCGGTGACCGATGGGCCATGCGATCACGGCTTCGATTACTTCTTCGGGATACCGGCCTCGCTCGACATGGTTCCCTATGTCTACCTCGAGAACGACCGGGTGACAGATCCGCGGATCGGACGCATCGAGGGACGGGGAGGCCTGGCCTTTTACCGGGCCGGCCCCGCCGCGCCGGGCTTCGATCATGAGCAGACCCTGCCCCTGCTGACAGAGCGGGCGACAGCCTGGATCGACCGCCATGCCGAAACCCGTTCGCTCGATCCCTTCTTCCTCTATTTCCCCCTTCCCGCTCCTCATACACCGGTCCTGCCGATAGATGAGTACAGGGGCGTCAGTGGTGCTGGTGAGTACGGAGATTTTGTGGCCCAGGTCGACGGAACGGTCGGGGAGATCATTGAGGCTCTCGACCGTCACGGTCTGACGGAGAACACCCTGATCATCTTCACCAGTGACAACGGTTCCACCATGACGCCGATGACCGACTACGATCACCTGCCCAATGACGATCTCCGCGGCCGCAAGTCGGATGTCTGGGACGGGGGGCACCGGATCCCCTTTCTCGCGCGCTGGCCGGAGGTCATTGGGGCGGGCACAGAATCTGATGAAACCCTCTGCCTCACCGATCTGATGGCGACCTGCGCCGCGATCACGGGCACGACCCTGCCGGAAGACACCGGTGAGGATAGCTATGACATGCTGCCCGCCCTGAGAGGTTCGGCCGGAGGGTCACCGATCAGGGAGGCGACCATTCACCATTCGATCGAAGGCATGTTCGCGATCCGGGCCGGCCGGTGGAAAATGATCGAGGGGCGGGGATCGGGCGGATGGACCGGCGGTGGAGAGGATGATCCCGCTCCCGGGCAGCTCTACGACATGACCGCCGACCTGGAGGAGAAGCGGAACCTGTACGGGGAGCGTCCGGAGGTGGTGGCCCGCCTGGGCGTTCTCCTTGAGCATATCCGGAATGCGGGTCGCAGCGCCCCGATCATCAGGTGAAAATGGAAGAGGGCGGGTTTCCCCGCCCTCTTCCTGATCTGACTCCCTTTCAGAGATCGTCTACATGTCGACCAGCCCCGCCAGCTTCAGGATCTCGATGTAGTTGATGATCGCCTGCAGGTCGGAGGTCGAACGGTTCTGGGCGTCGAGCATCTTCTTGATGTCGAGGACGCTGAACTCGCCGTTGATGAGCAGGTTGATCTCACCGGTGTTGGCGATATCACCACGGCCGTATGGGAAACGGGCACTCTCCTCGTCGGTCACCTCGTTCATGAAGACGCCGTAACCGTTGTAACCGTTCTCCTTCACCCGCGAGGTCTGCGAGGGGATCATCCGCGCGGCGCGCCGCTCCAGGTCGGTAAGCTGGACTCGAATGGGCTGGGTGCCCAGCCTGGCGGCCGTCGCGGTCATGTGCGCTTCCAGCGCTTCCAGGTGCGCCTCACCGATCGCTTCGACCGATTCGATCATCTGCTCGACGTGCGCCCCCACCCGGCCGGTGTCATCGGCCAGTTCGAGGATCGACTGGAGAGTAGCCTTCTCGGCCAGCACGGTACCCTCGACGTGGGCCCGGGCCCAGGCGTACATGTCGCCGAAGTCACCAGCGGTCGCCCCGTTCAGCCGTTCCTGCCCTATGACGAACTGGTGACCGAGCCGCCGGGTGGCGTTGCTGGCGGTCTCACTGGCGATCCTGATGGCCATGTCATCGTCGGCGCTGGCGACCGTGTAGGCCCCGGCCGCGCCGATGATGGCGATCCGCTTCATCTGGGTCGGATCGGCCTTGTCGATCCGGTCACCCGAAGTGTGGTACCACTGGTCGGGCCAGACGATGATCATGATGCCCGGCACCTGGACGCCCCAGTTGTTGAAGACCATGTGGTCGGAGGCGCCGTAGTGGGTCTCGATGCTGTAGTAGAATGGCTCCTCCTGACCGGTCGAGGCGTAGATCGGTCGGGGCACTTTGTAGAACCCGCTCCGGTTCTGGATCCGCTCCCGGTTGCCCTCGCCCACGAAGCGGTAGTAGTTCTCCATCACGTCGTTGATGTAGTGGGCGTTGCCGTAGCTGGTGCGCATCAGGCAGGTGAAGGCCTTGTTCAGCTGCAGTGACTCACCCACCATGTCCATGTTGATATTGCAGAGGGTCTCCTCCATCAGGTCCTTGTTGGCCTTGACCCACGGTCCGGTACCGGAGAATTCCGGTCCCCAGAGGAAACGGATCGTCCGCTTCGGCGGGGGGATCCGGCCTTCCTGGATCAGGGTATGGAGGGTGCGGGCTACCTCGAGGATTCCGGCACTCCCTGACTTGTTGTCGTTGGCGCCCTGCTTGGTATACCCCTCGAAGAGGTGGGCCGAGAGGATGATCTCCCCGGCGTCCGGATCGGTCCCCGGGATGTAGCAGGTCACGTCCTCCAGGTCGTATTCGCGGGTGGTCGCTTCCACCACGGCGTGAACGGTGATGGTCTGATCGGCCATCAGGCGACGCTTCAGGGAATAGGCGTCCCGCGGCGGGATGTAGAAGCCGAACTTCGTTACTGATTCTCCACCACCCCGGCCCCGTCCGCCAACCCCGCTCCAGGGGATCTGCAGGGGGTCGAAGAAGGGTCGACCGTTGGCGATGCAGATCACGCCTTCGGCGCCCATCTGCTGGCAGGCGATCCGGTGGGTGCCGCTCATCGATCCCTCGGTCACCACGATCTTGCCCGCCACCCCGGCCCGCTCGCATTCCTCCTCGGTGCCCATGCCGACCCAGACCAGTTCGGCAGTGACGTCGGCGTTCTGGCTGCCGCTGGCGAGCATGGCCCGCTGGTCCTGGAAGGAGGAGAGCTTCTGGCGCATCGGGGTCAATTCCCACAGCTCCCCCTTCATGCCGTCCCAGGCGGAACCGCCCGGGAATCTGACGATCTCAGCGCCGGGCAGTCCATAGAGCACCAGCTGGTCGTAGATGTACTGGGTCTCGTAGAAGGTGCCTTCCCACTCGGGAGCCAGGCGGTCCTTGTTGTAGCCGCCGGTCTCCATGATGGTGTTCCAGGCGGTCTCACCGGAGGCTTCACCGATGATCTCGTCCATGACATCGGCATCCACGAAGGTCCACTGGTACCAGGGCGTCATCTGGGCGCTGGCGGTGGAACCGATGAGGAAGAGGCAGGCGGTCAGAAGAAAGAGCGAACGTCGGGGCATGTTGAACCTCCCGGGGGGTCAGGTCGTGCGAGCCGGATCACTTCTGCGAACTCAGCTCATTCTATCGAGGGTCTTTGACTGGTACAACCGGCGTACCGGTACTTCTTCAGGT
>JALGWK010000214.1 GCA_025774205.1 bacterium | reverse complement strand
GCCTTATAAACAGCACCCATACCGCCCTCGCCGAGCTTGTCGACGACTTTGTAATGGCTGATCGTCCTGCCAATCATAGGCATACTGCTCCATGACACAAATCTGGGCGAGCACCGGCAGATCAATAAGGATGTCGCGCGAGGAGTCGAGGGCCATTGTACTGGAGGTCATAACGGTTGAAAAGGGGGCTGAATACATAGACACACTCAAGCATCCCTCTCGCTTCAGGTGTCAAAGACCAACTCCAGAGCCGCATTCCCAGCCTCGATCCATTTGACGCGACCCAGTTCTCGACCAAGCGTGATGCAATGAATGGCCACACACGTCGCCAGATAGCGTGACCGGGAAATCACCTCCGCGTCCAACGTGCCGGTGTAATGCGCCAGAACGTTTTCCAGCCAACTCTCCCCATACCAGGTATACAGGCAGGCAAAATCTATCGCGGGATCACCAATAACAGCGTCGCCCCAATCAATGACCCCACTCACCCCTCCTGAACAAGGATCAACGAGAACATGCTCTGCCCACAGGTCATTGTGGACCAGGCTCGGCAACCCCTGGAATGACACTGGCGTATCGTTCTCAAGGTAGCGATGCAAGAGCCCCGGATTCACGTTCAGACCATTCAGCCTTCTCAGCTGTTCGCAGGACTTGTCCCGCCAGTGTGCAACCAGGTCACGTGCTTCCGGTACGCCCGCATCTCTGGCCTTGTCAACAGGGTACGTGTGTAGTCTTGCAAGGAATACTCCCAGCTGCCGTGCAACTCGATGCCTATCAACCTTCTTCGAGGTATCACCACTGATACCTGGCAGTTTCCTGTATCCGGCAAATGATCGAATTGAGCTTTCATGCGATTCACAGAAGTATTCGTAGTTGGGAACCGGCAGTGACACCCACTCCCCAAGACCGGAAAGAAGTTTGTGTTCCATGTTCAGCTTGGCTTCGCCGGCTTCACGCTTTGGGAAGCGAAACAACCAGCTTGCATCAACCTTAAAAACCTGAAAATCCCACCCTTCACCCAACAGCTCCATACGTGCGCCTCGGAACTCCGGAAAGGCAGCAATAATGATAGCTCTTGCCCTCTTTGCAGTCAGACTCTCTTCTCTGTAAATCGGTACACTCTCCCTGTTGGCTAACATATGTATCCGAATTAACGGGATCGAGCCCGATGAAACAACAACGCCGGCCAGGCGTGAACCCGACCGGCGGTTTGTACCCGTTCCGTATGTGAGCTACTCAGGAGGCGGAGTAGCCGATTTCAGGTACTGGTAGAAATCACTGTCGGTGGTGAGTACGAGAAGGATGCTGTCGTTCTGCTTCTCTTTATACTCCTCAAGCGTCCTCGAGAAGGCGTAGAACTCGGGATCGCGTCCGTACGCTTCACCATAAATCCTGGTCGCTGAAGCATCTGCGTCACCCCGGATCTCCTGGACTGTCCGATAGGCCGTGGAGCGGTATCGGCTGGCGATCCGATTCCGCTCGGAGATCATGCGATCGTACACCTTTTCCCTTACGCTCTGAACGTAGTTGAGATGCTTGATACGGACATCTACCACCTCGATGCCGTATTCAGGGGTCATCATGCGTACTTCCTCCAGGATGGCCCGAGTCATTCTCTCACGTCCGAGTTGGATCTCCCTCATCAGTTCTTCCGCAAGTTCCTGGGGAGTTTCTCCCTCAATATCGCTTTCGGAGGCTTGCCAGGTGGTGCTGCGAACAAGTTCAACCAGAGGACTGGCCGAGACCAGATCTCTGATCACCGAATCGATGATGTCATCCAGTCGGGACTGAGCCCCGCTCTCCGAGGAAACGCTCTCCAGAAACGTCAGTGGATCCACAATGCGCCACCGTGCCGTGGCATCCACCCAGATAAATTCGCGTCCTGCGGTGGGAATCTGGTTCGGGTCACCATCCCAGATGAGGAGACGTTTTTCGAAGCGGAGGATCCTCTGGATAAAGGGGAGCTTTACATGCAGGCCCGCCTCGGAAACGGTAGACCCCACCGGCTTTCCGAATTGAACGATCACACCCTGCATACCCTCTTCCAGTATGTAGAAGCTCCCGGAAGCGGCTATCAGGACCAGCAACGATACAATTCCCAGAGTGAGTTTAATCGTTCTTGTATTCATGGTGTCGGCTCCTCTGGTATCGAATTGCCCTCACCGGGTGGCGGTGAACTTTGCCCTGGAGGTGGTGGGTTTTCCCCCGGTTTCAGGGGCAGCCATGGGATCAGGTTCTTGAGCTCACTATCCACGACATATAATCCCGAAGCCTGGCCCAGCATCTCACGCATGGCCTCGATGTACAGGCGCTGCCGGGTGACCTCTGGAACCAGTCGATACTCATTCAGGATTGCAAGGAATCGCGCAGCTTCTCCCTCAGCCATGTTGATTCTCTCAGTGGCGTACCCCTCAGCTTCGGCTATGGACTGTTTCGCTTCTCCCCCGGCCCTGGGGATCACCTTGTTGGCCTGTTCCTGGGCCTCATTGACTCATTGAAAGCAGGCTTCACCGGGTCGGGTGGAGTCACATCCTGGAGCTCTACAGTGACAATGCGGATACCGGCCTCATATTCTGAGAGTATCCTCTGCATCTCCTCCGCCACCTTGCTGGCAATACCGACCCGACCCACCGTCAGCACATCACTCCCCAACCGGTCACCGACCACCCGGCGCATAGTCGACTCTGATATGTCCCTGATGGTGTCTACCGGTTCCCGGACTTTGAAGAAGTAGCTGACCGGATCCTCGATGCGGTACTGGACAATCCACTGGACATCAATGACGTTGAGATCCCCCGTAAGCATGAGAGATTCTTCGGCGAATGTACCGCGCTGGTACTGTGTGACTCTGTCGGCACTGATGGTCCGGAAGCCGAACTCCTCCTTGAGAACTCGGGCTGTAGGAGCATACCGCACCTTCTCAATACCAAGAGGCAGCCTGAAGTGAAGGCCTGGTCCTGCTGTTCGGACAACCTGCCCAAAGAGCTGGACGACGGCTGTTTCTTCAGGTTGGACTGTGTACCAGCTCGTCGCGAGGAAAATGAGAAGAACAAGGACAGTCACTATCTGACCGACAAAACGAGGTTTGAACTCACGTAACCAACGTTCAGCCCCCTTAAGTATATCCCTGACCTCATCACTCCCCGCCTGCCACTGCTCATTTGACATCTGTATTTCCTTCCCTCAAAGTCTGGAATACGATCTGGGACGAGATCATTGACAGTTCTGACTGTGGCATACAGTGGATAGAGCTGGATAGATTGTCTGCCTGCGACAGTGTACATGTATGACTCTATGTACATGATTTTCTGATGTCAAGCGAGCGCCTTCGTCAGCCGCTCGTCGCCCGACCGCCATAACGGAAAATGCCGCTACTGACGGTCGAACCGGAGATTCTGAACCCTCCCCGCGTCCAGACGGAATCCGGTAACCGTGCCCCGGGAATCCCTGACCATGTTGAGGGTCAGTCCGGAAGCGCGCAGTACATCATCTGAACGCAGCGTGAGCCGGTTGAAGCGCCAGCCGGCGACCTTCAGGAACAGTCCATCCTCCTCCGGAACCAGTTCGTAGACCACATCCAGTTCCTGGCTGTAGTAGGAACCCCGGTACTGAGTCATGAGTTCTTCGGTCAGTTCAGGTATTTCCGGGATCTCCATATCCCCACCGGCCGGTCTCTGCCGTCCTCCGCGCCCGGTTCGTAGTGCCGGTTCCATCTCCTCATCCAGATAGATATCCGCCACCTGGCGCGCCAGTCGACTCGGATTGACGCTGCTGAGATTGGCCAGGCAGATCACCGAGAACCGCTGTTCGGGAAAGCGGATCATGTCGGCCCTGAATCCGACGAACGACCCACCGTGACTGACCATCCTGAGCCCCCGGTAGGTCGAAACCGTGAGGCCGGCGGCATAGGTCAGCTCGGTCCCGTCATTGAGGATCCCGACCGTGTGCTGCTTTTCGAGGAGGTCCTCTCCTCCAAGCCGGTTGTCGTAGAAGTACCGGTCCCAGAGAAGGAGGTCCTCGACCGTGGTGAATACTCCACCGTCCCCGATCATGCCGAGGGTCGTCATATTTATCCGGAAGCGATCGCCGCGGCGTGAATACCCGGCGGCGCGCCCGGGAACGATCTCGGTGTGGTCGTCGTGGAAGTGGGTGTGCTCCATCCCCAGTGGTTCGAAGATCTTCTTCCGGGCATACTTACCCCGAGTTGCTGTAGAGGTGCTGCTCGCCGGGGAAGAAGTTGAGCTCCTGCTGACGGACGATCATCGCCACCACTTCCTCATCGGTGTAGAAATCGTCTCCCCGCTTGCCGCCGAGACTCATGAGGGTGAGGTAGTCCCGTACACCGCTGGTATGGTGGATCAGTTGCCTTACCGTTACCGGGGCAGGGTACTCCGGCATTTCGGGGAAGAAGGTGTGGATGTCATCATCGCGGGAGAGTTTTCCCTGGGAGAGTTTTCCCTCCTCTTCCAGCAACAGGATGCAGAGGGCGGTGAACTGCTTGGAGGTTGACCCGATCCGGAATACAGAACGGGGAGTGATGGGGATGCCGTGCTCCAGGTCAGCCATACCGTAGCCGCGGGCGTAGACCAGCTCCCCGTCCTGAATCACTCCGAGCGCACAGCCGGGCGAATCGAGCCGGTCCAGAGTGCTTCGAGGGCGCCGGCCTGCGGGGTGAAGGCCAGTACCCTGGCGGGCTTTCCCGGTATCAGCAGGGCAGCGGACATGAGGACCGGCATGAGCCGGTGGAGCTTGCTGATCGATGCCATTACGGATCTCCCTGGTGTCACGGCCGGCGCAGAACCATTCCCGGATAGTCCCCGCTGGTCACGCCGCTGTAGTAGACGAGTGTCCCGTTGACGGACACCCACTCGATCCCGTTCGAGAGCAGCCGGGGATCATCGGTGGTGGCACGGTCAAGTATTGTGGCGGGATCGAACAGGACCAGATCGGCATAATACCCGCGCCGGATCAGGCCTCTCGACTCAAGACCGGCATTGGAAGCAGACTGCGAGGTCATCTTGCGGACGGCTTCCTCCAGGCCGAGTACCCCGTGCTCCCTGACGTATCTGCCGAGGACGCGCGGAAAGGAGCCGAAGCTGCGCGGGTGTCCCCCGCCGAGGGTGCCGTCGGTGCAGATGCCGGCCTGGGGCCATTGCATCAACTCCCGCACGTCCTCCTCCGACATGCTCGTGCCGATGACGCTCTCGGCTCTTCCCCGTCCGCTGACACTTTCACGCCGGGTATCCATGATAAGATCGATGAGGGTGGTCACGGGATCGGTACCTCTTTGCTCCGCGATCTCGGCGACCGTCTTCCCCACACAGGTCGAATCAGGACCGTAAGCGGTCATGAGGAGCCCCTCCGCCGGTGTCACCTCGTTCAATACAAAGGCGGCCGATTCACGGCTCTCGAAGTCACGTTCCGGGAAGAGCACGGTCAGAGATGATTGCCAGTAGGGGTAAGGGTAGAGGTCGCCGGTGATCTCGATCCCTTCGGCCCGCGCCGTGTCGAGTCGTTCGATGAGGCGGTCCGCCTGACCCCACAACGAGAGCATCGCCAGTTTCATATGTGAGATGTGGACCGGAATGGAGGCCCGTTCGCCGATGGTGATGATCTCTTCCACCGATTGCCACAGGGATCGGTCCTCGCTCCGCATGTGACTGACGTATCGGCCCCCGTATCCAGCCGCAACCGTGGCGAGGGCGACCACCTCATCGGTCGTGGAGTAGATTCCCGGATCGTATTCCAGGCCGGTGGAGAGTCCCAGAGCACCCGCCAGCATCTCCTCGTGGAGGAGGTCCGCCATGGCGGCGATTTCTTCTTCGGTAGCGGCTCTCTCGTAGTCGTCGCCCATCACCCGACCCCGCAGTGTCCCGTGTCCGGCCAGGGAAGCGATATTGATGGCGGCCGGCTCGCGATCGAGTCGGTCGAAGAACTCCCGCAGGGGGAACACCGAACCTCCGCACTGTCCCGTGATCACGGTGGTGATACCCTGGCTCACGCAGGCCAGGGCCTCCCGCTGCCTGAACAGACCTCGATCGACGTGGCTGTGGCTGTCGATGAATCCCGGTGCGAGGACCTTTCCCCCGGCATCCATGATCGCGTCGCGCCTTCTCTGCCTCAGCTGGCCGACTGCCCTGATCTGTGTGCCTTTGATCCGGACGCTCCCGTTGAAGGCGGGCGCTCCGCTGCCGTCCACTATGAGGGCATTGTAGATGAGCGTGGTGTGGGGTGGAGCGGAGGATGCCGTTGCCAGGATGAGAGCGATCGCTCCGAGGAGGAGAACGGCGGAGGTCACCGCCAGGTTCTTCCGATTGCGTACCATCACGGCCTCCCTGATCGGGTCGGTGATCGTGATCCGGGTACTTCCGGGATTCAGGTAGTTTCCGATTGTAGTCTGAGCGGCCCCGAACCCGCTACCTGCATTGGCGGCATCCGGACATCGCCGATTTGTAGATCACGGGTAAATGCATGACCAATGGGGAGTTACTTCATCTCCCGATATATAGGTGAGCTGAGTCCTGACAGTTCCATCAGCATTCATGATCCACAGAGCCCGATTCCCATTCCGACCAGAGACGAACACGAGCTTTCTGCCATCGGGTGACCAGTGCGGATTCCGGTCGTCACCAGAATGGCTGGTCAGACGTGTCAGGTCGGACCCATCTGCGTTGATCAGGTAGATGTCCGATCGGATGTTCCTGTTTGATTCAAAGGCAAGGACCAGCCCACCAGGGTGCCATGCCGGCTGGATATCCTCCTCAGGATGGTTTGTCAGCCTGACCTGATTCGATCCATCGGCATTCATGACGTAGATTTCCCGCTGCCCGTCCTGCTCGGAAAAGAAAGCAATCCTTGATCCATCAGGTGACCAGGCAGGCAGACCGTCATCACCAGCGTCAGTTGTCAACCTGACCAGATTGGATCCGTCGACATCTACCACGTACACATCCCGGTTACCGTCCCGGTCCCCGCAAAACGCTATCTGTGAGCCATTGGGTGACCAGTCAGGGTGCGAATCTGACGAGGTATCATGTGTGATCCGGGTCACAGCTGTGCCATCAGCGTTCATGGTGAAGACAGCCATTTCTCCACCGCGCGTCGATGCGAAGGTGATCCTGCTCCCATCGGGCGACCAGGCAGGCGAGACATCATCAAGGATGTGCATGGTGAGGTTGGAGATGGCGCTTCCATCCGGCTTGATGACACATACTTCCTGATTCCCGGTGCCTCTGGTTGTGAAGGCGATCCTGGTATTGAGCAGGGGGCCTGCCGATAGAGTCACCAGCTCATGGGTGTCTTCATCAACCCTGACAAGCAGAGTGTCGGATTTGTCTATGAACACTGATGCCTGGACAAGACAGGTATGCTCTCCGACCGGTACCCCTTGAATGGAGGCAGTTCCATTCCGGGCCGCGACAGCATGCAGATCGAACGGCAGGAGTGTAATGACGGCGCCAGCTATGGCATTGGCGTTGTTGTCGACGACTGTGACTGATACCGAGCCGGTCCTGAAAAACAGGATCATAGATTTAATGGTTGTCTGGTTCGCGGTCACGGTAACTGAGCCATTGCATTCCTCGTGCAAGGCCGAGGGTATGTAGTACGGATGGTCTCCGATTCGCACTCCAGCGAATGAAGCCTCCCCGTCCGCATCCGTTGTTACAGTCGAGTCTTCAGGTTGAATCGTGATTGATACGCCTTCAATCGGATTGTAGTCCGGATCTTTCAACCGAAAGACAATCGTCCCTCTCTGGTTCGACAGGACCACAGATTCTTCAGACGTCTCATGACCCGATACTTCTATTGTTGTCCGGTATTTCTCGAATCCTTCAGCCTTGATAACTATGTCGTGCTTTCCCGGGTCCACTTCGTTGAAGGTAACCTTGCCGCTGATGTCGGTAGTCTTTGATTTGCGATCATCAACCAGTCTGACCACAGCCCCCTGTACCGACGCAGAGTTCTCATCGAGCACGGTGACGATCAGACTGCCTGAGATCGGGTTGAGCAACAGATCACACGCAATCAGGAGGCAGGGGAGAGCAAAGATGATCAGTTTGAGAATACGCATTCCGATAACCTCCACCCGGAGAAGAGAAAGGACCGCTTGTAGAGGGATTACTCTGCGAATATCCGGCCAACTGCTCGGCTGTTGTCGTGACGAGCGGCCAATCTGTTGCATATCAATGCGATACAATCTGAACCGGAACACAGAAGTCGGTTGTTTGAAGGAATGATCGGGGGATTGAAGTGACTTTGCTGTTACTTCAAGTGTGATCTCGGAGTTACAGGATCCCGAATCCCGCCCCGATAGAGGTTGATCGGGCACCTCCTCAACGTGTGAAATACAGGTCTATCTGATTGAGGAGGCTGGAGGTGCGCACCGACCACCATACGCGGCGGGATTTCCTGAAAGCCACGGGTATAGCGGCCGCGACCTTCTCCCTGGTCGAGTGCGTTTCAGCCGGCAGTCGCTTCAGGGATAAACCCAACTTCATAGTCATCTTCACTGATGACCAGGGGTACGCCGACGTCGGCTGTT
>JALGWK010000213.1 GCA_025774205.1 bacterium | reverse complement strand
CTCATCATCGACTTCTACTCCTGGGTGGCGGGATCGGGAACGAGCTGGCTGGGCTGGCTCTCGCTGAACGCGCCCGGGGTAGCTGTCCTGAATGAGGTCCTCTTCGAGAACCAGGCCTATTTCGCCCTCGGGAACTCGGGTACGGCGGCGATCGATATCACCGACATCACCACCGGCAGTGCGGCACCGACCTTCATCGGGGCGCCGAATCAGGAATTCACCGCCATAGGGGTGGCGGTCGATGGTGTCGGACGATCATTGCTGGTCTCGGAGAGTTACGGAGGCGTGGCGCAGGCCAATCTCATCGACCATGCCTCTTCCCTGGCGGAGACGGCCCGGGTTGAGAAAGAGGGGATCGTCAACGCAACCCATCGCCGGGGCGATATGCTCTTCGTGGCCAACAGCATCATGGGTGTCACGGTCATGGATGTCAGTGATCCGGGGAATCCCTTCATCCTCAACCGGTACTCGACCAGCGGCGCGGTCCGGGACATCCTGGTCGACTGGCCCGAGATCTACATCGCCGAGGAAGGTTCCGGCGTCAGCGTCATCTACTACGACGTCCCCGGCAACACCTTCACTCTCGGGAGCAACGTCCTGCCGCCGGCGGGCAACTCGACCAGACATCTCGCCCTGAAGACGGCCGGGCCCGGCGCCTGGGATTACCTCTTTGCGTCGATCCTGGACGGCGGGGTGATGATCATCGACGTCTCCGATCCGTTCGGCATGAATCACGTCGGAACCATCCCCTTCTCCGGCACCAACTCGGGATCGTTTCACCTTGTCTACCTGGAAGACAGGGACCAGCTGGCGGTCTCAGAGTTCCAGGACGGGGTCTCGGTCTACGATCTGGCAACACCAACTGCGCCGACTCACGCCTTTACCATCACACCACCCCTCGGTAATTCGAGTCGGGTGGCAGTCGATGACTCGGGTTACCTCTGGGTGACCGAGACAGGGGGCGCTACCGGCCAGATCGATGCTTACGATGTCTCCACGGCCACACCTTCCTGGGTCGGCTCATACGATGCCGGATGGAGCTCCTATCGAGAGTCGGTGCCGTTCGAGACAAACACCCTGCTGGCGGGCGGCTGGCAGGGAATGCAGATTCTCAACTGGAACAACCCCACCGCTGTGTACGAAGAGACCTGGGTGAAAAGTGCGGGCTACAACACCCACAACTTCCCCGGAACCGACTTCTTCGTGATGAGCAACCTCTATGAACTGGCGATCTTCGATACCCCGTCCGACCTCCTGCTGGATGTACAACCAGTCGATGATACCTGGGTTACGGTGGGTACTCAGACACAGTTCTCGATCACCGGTCAGACCGGCTCCTCCTGGTGGTGGGTCGATTCTCACCCGGTGGACGGACGAACCCTCGCCACCATCGACGCCAACGGCCTGCTGACCGGGATCGCCGGCGGGATCACCAGGGTATTCGGGTACGACGACAGCGGCAGGTGGGGAATCTCGGGAGAGGTCCAGGTGCAGGGCGGCAACACCCTGGTCGATCACACGAACGACTACGAAGTGGCGAATATCAATGATACCAACACCTTCATGACCATCCAGGCCCTGACCTTCAATGAACCGGTCGAGATCGAGATCGTTGACCTCAATGTCGCCACCGATATCCCGGCGCCACCCTCCGGCTACGAAGCGTTGTCTGCCTACGACATCATATCCGCGAGGTTCGAGTTCGGCGGAGCCCTGACCAGCGGTGACTTCAACAACCCGGTCAATTTCTATGCCGTCTACAATCAGGGTCTCATGCCGGGGGGGATACCGGAGAGCACGGTCGGCTTGTGGCGCTACAACAACATCTCCTCCCAGTGGGAACAGAAAACCATTCTGAGCATCAATGAAAACGACAATTACGTGATCGCGGAGCTCCAGGGTTTCTCCACCTACGCGGTCATGGCGCCCAACAGCACGGTGAATACTCCCTCCCTGATTTCGCCGGCTAACGGAGCCTGGATCAACTACCGCACTGAAATCGAGCTCAACTGGGGGACGGTTTCCGGCGGTACCCAATACCATGTCCAGGTAGCTACCGATGACCTCTTCAGTCCGTCCAATATCTACATCGAGGCCGATTTCAACGCCCCCCCTGTCTTCCTCACGATCAGTGCCGGTGAAGGCCCGGAAGGGGCCTACTACTGGCGGGTGCAGGCCACCGACGGCGCCACCTGGTCGCCCTGGTCCGCCAGTGCTTATTTCGTCCTGGACGAATCGGCGCCGCAACTGAATGTCGGCGCGCTCCCGTCAAGCATGCCGCTCAACAACGATGTACCGATCACGGCCACCGCCTGGGACAACTTCCAGCTGAACATGGTGCAGCTCTGGTACCGTACAACCGGTGCTGCCGGCTGGCAGTCCACAGCGATGGCCCCTGCGGGCGGCAACGACTTCTCCGGGACGATCCCCGGTTCAGTTGTGAGCTGGGACGGCTTCCAGTACCTGGTCCAGGCCCGTGACGCGGCAATGAATTCCACCTTCTCCTCCGCCGACGGACTTCCTGCCGAAGGTGAGTACGGAAGTGTGACCCTGCAGTTCGGCAGTCTGCCCAATTCCATCACCTACCCCTCGAACCGCTGGCAGATGGTGAGTATCCCGCATGATCCGGCCAATAACGTCATCAGCCAGACCCTGCAGGGGGTCGGCGGTATCGATGACACTGTCTGGCGTTTCTTCAGGTGGACCGGAACCGGGTACCAGGGGGAGACGAGCTGGGGACTGGAAACCGGCAAGGCGTACTGGCTGTATCACCGTTCCAGCAATGTCCACTTCGAGATCGGATCGGGACAGACGGTGCCCTCCGGTGAACCGTTCACCCTCACCCTGCGCAACGGCTGGAACGACATCGGATCACCCTGGCTCTTCGGGGTTCCGTGGGATTCCGTATTGACGGCGAGCGGTCTGACCGACAGCGACGTGGTGGGCACGTACAAGTACCAGGGCACCAGCTGGTCACTGCCAGGCGGTTCCGACGCGGTCCCGGCCTGGGGCGGTGTCTCGGTCTACAATCGGACCGGTGGCATTCTGCAGATCAGTATCCCTCCGATCGGGGGCGGCGGCACGGCCGCGGCCCTGGCCGCTGGCGCGCGGACGACGCCGGTGGATCTCGACGGCTGGCAGCTCCAGCTTATCCTCTCCCAGGAAGGTTCGGTGGGAACCGATGAGCATAACTACGTCGGGATACGGAGCGACGCGCTTTCCGGGTGGGATCCGGCCGATTACCCAGATCCGCCGATCGGCCTGGACGGCACGGCCCGGCTGGCGATCGACCATTCGACCCGTGAGAGTGACGCAGGTGAGTACGCGACCGATTTCGTCAACGGTATCGGTGACGGGAACTCATGGCCGCTCGTGGTCGAATCGATCGAAGGAAACCTGAAGACAACCCTGAATATCAGGGGCCTCGCGGCGCTGCCGGAAGGTTACGAGGCCGTACTGGTGGATGTCTCCAGGAACCTCCGCGTTGACCTCGATGAGCGCGCACCGTACCGGTTCTTCCCCTCCGGAGCGGCCGGAGCCGGTCCGGGAACCCTTGTGCGGCGGTCGCTGCGACTGCTGGTGGGCACTCCTGCCTGGCTCGACGGGCAGACGATCGGGACCGAACGGCTCCCGGTCAGCGCTGAACTGCACCCGAACTACCCGAACCCGTTCAACCCGTCAACGACCATCAGGTTCAGCCTGAGAGAGGCCACCCGGGTGCGCCTCGAGGTTCGGAATGTGCGGGGCCAGCTGGTGAAGGTGTGGTGAAGGTGCTTGCCAATGACCGCTTCAATGCCGGTCTGCACACCCTCACCTGGGATGGCACGGATGAATCGGGCCGCCAGGTGGCGTCAGGGATCTACCTCACCTACTTCCAGGCCGGGGAACAGGTGCGAACGAGAAAAATGACGCTGATCAGGTGATCGACGATCGTGGATAAGAAGAAGACAGAGAAAGCCGGGAGCGGCTGGACGATCCTGCGGACCCTGCTGGTAGGCGGAGGCGCGGCGCTCATCATTGCGCTCTTTTCCTACCTGATCGCGCCGGGATTCTTCCAGGGGCTCGAGTACCGGCTCTACGACATGCGCGTCCGGCTGGCAACCCAGCTCGACGAGTATGACGGCTACGAGAGCATGATCGTCCTGATCAGGATCGACGACCGGTCTCTGATGGAATATGGCCGATTCTCGCAGTGGCCCCGGGAATACCATTCGGAACTGGCGCAGAAACTGGCCGACTGGGGGGCGATGGCGATCTTCTACGATATCGTCTTCTTCCAGGAGGATGTCGATCCCATGGTCGACCAGCGGGTCTCGGAGGGCTTCTCTGACGCCGGGGTTGTCTATTCAGCCATCAGTCTCATCGACAGTTCCAGCTATGTCTTCATGTCCACTGTCGATGAGATGGAGGTCATCGACAACAATCCCCGCTCGGTGATCCCGACCGAGCGTATTCGGGGAGCCGATCAACTGCCTGACTTGAGCGCCCGCAGGCG
>JALGWK010000212.1 GCA_025774205.1 bacterium | reverse complement strand
CTCTTCCCACTCCCGCTCGGCAGTATATCCCCGTATGAGATCCCTGATCGCCTCGGAGCGGTTCGAATAACCCCGCTCCGTGATGAGCGTGTCGAATTCATCGAGCAGTCCGTTCTCGATCGAAACTCCGAACCGGACCAGGTCAGACATCGCCCATTCCCTCCCCTGTTCGTTGTTCAGCGCCGGAGTCCTGGAGCAGATCACGGCAGATTTCGCAGTAGAAGTGGAAGTCGAGTCCGCATTCCCGGAGGAGATCACGGCTGGACGCGATCACGTCAACCGGTGGACGCGATCACGTCAACCGGTCCCACGGCCGCTATCCTTCCCTCATTGAGCACCGCTATCCGATCACAGACGGCCAGAACGGGAATGATCGACTGCGATACGATGATGACGGTAGCTTTCAGACCGGACACGATCCCGATCACCTGCTCGACCATGGCCGGATTCAGGTTCGAGAACGGTTCATCGAAGGCCACGATATCAGGTCGCATCGCCAGGACGGTGGCCAGCGCCACCCGTTTCCGCTCACCCAGCGACAGATGATGGGAGGAGAGTTTCTCGAAACCCTCCAGGTTCATCGCCCCGAGCGCCTTCTCTACACGGCCGACCGTCTCTTCACTGCTCAGACCCATATTCAGCGGACCGAACGCGACATCCTCCTCCACGGTGGGATTGAACAACTGGTCGTCGGGATTCTGGAAGACAAGCCCGACCCTTCGCCTGATCTCGGGGAGTGACTCTTCACCGACCGGGATTCCGCCGATCTCCACCTTTCCCGTCCGGCCGCGCAGGATCCCGTTGAGATGGAGCAGCAGGGTCGATTTCCCCGCCCCGGAGGGTCCGATGATGCCGAAACGCTCACCCGGCTGTATCTCCAGGTCGACGTGATCGAGCACCTGCTCCTGCCCGGTGTAGGCAAAGGAGAGATCGCGTATGGAGACCGCAGGTGTGTTCATCCCCACAACCTCACTGCCAGGAAGGTCGCCGGTACGATGAGCGCGAAGACCAGGTCACTTGACCGAAGGTCACCTCTTCGGGACCGAAGGTCACTTGACCGCAGGTCACTTGACCGAAGGTCACTTGTGGGGGGGAACTCTCCCGTGAATCCCCGTGAGCACATGGCATTGTATACCGTCTGTGAGCGTTCCCAGCTCCGGATGAAGATCATCGCCGCCTGATTGCCATAGGTCCGGATCCTGCCCGTCCGCAGAGGACCCGGTGTCCGGCTGAGACGGGCCCGGGAAGTACGCATCACCTCTTCGGAGAGGATGAAAGCGTAACGGTACATGTACGCCGAGAGCACTCCCAGGAGGGGCGGCAGCCCCAGGGCCCGCATACCTTCCAGGAGCCGGTGGAATCGCTCCGTGGAGGTCAGCAGAGAGAGCACGATCACGGCGGCAAACGCCTTCAGCACGATCGACAGGGCTGCCAGGGAGCGGAGATCGGCGCCGGTACCCGCCACCGCTCTCCCGTTCGTTTCACCGGTCAGCATCATCACCCCGGCCGCCATCAGTACGAAGGGGGTTACGAGCAGGCAGCGTCTGAGGATGTACGAAACGGGAACCCGGCTGAGCGCCAGCAGGATGGCGAGGCCCGGGTAGCAGAGGAGCAGGGTGAGCGGTTCATCCCGTGGAACCGACACCATCATGAGGAGGATCGCCGTGAAGACCACGAGTTTCACCCGTGGATCGAGCCGGTGGAGCGGTGAATCGAGGTCGCTGTATCGGTCGAGGAAGGCATGCTGCACGGGTCAGCCACCCGCCGGTGACGCGCGTTTGATGAGCACGATCGCTATCGCCACGATCAGTATCCCGACGACTGCCAGACCCGCGTAGCGCAGATCACTCCCACCGGCAGGACCGGGGGTGATCGTCTCCAGGGTCCGGAAATCGAGTGGCAGGATGTACCTGGTCTCCTCCCGGTGCCCCATCCCGTCATCTACTATGAAGTTCCACTCCCCGGCCGACTCCGGCACGAAGGAGAAGCGCCCGTTCCGGTCGGTCTCCCCCTTCTGGTACGGCTCATCCCCGTCATCCGGTGAATAGACCTCTACCGCCGCTCCGACCACCGCCCCGCCCCCTCCCGACCAGGTACAGGTCGCGACGAGCGCGGGGGAATGCCACTTGATCTCGACCTCTATCCCGTGGTGGGGAGCGAAACCGGAGAGGAGCAAGAGGGGGAGGAGCAGCGCGGGCAGAATAAGGAATGGCGGGAGGCGCAGCACGGGTAAGCCGGCTTCATACCAATGCTTCATTCCTCTGCCTCCCATACATCAGCTTCCAGTATCTCTGAATCCAGCAGCTCCGGTTTCACTTTCCGGAAGAAGCTCACGATCGTCAGCGTGAGCCCCCCCTCGAGGGCGGCCACGATCGCGTAGACCGACAGGATGTAGAAGGCGCCCCGGCCGTATCCGGTCAACTCGAACTCCAGGGCCATGAGCAGGGCCGGCAGCAGGATGCCGCAGAACCCGGCCGAGAAGGCCCGGAGTTGTTCCGGTATCGATCTCCATCGCCAGATCCCCCATGCCAGCAGGGCACCCGCGCCCAGATTGATCGTGTTCAGCCCGACCGATATCAGCCCGCCGTGCTGGAATATCAGCGACTGGAACAGGAGCGCGGTGAAAATGACGGGGAAGGACCTGATCCCGAGCAGGATCCCCGCTATACCGATCAGGCCGAGATGGACCGATGTCCCGGCCAGGGGGAAATGGATGAGTGAAGCGGCGAAGATCGCCGTCGCGGCGAATCCCATTCGGGGAACATCTTCAGGCCGGGTCCGCCGCCCGAAGGCGTAGAGCGCTCCCACCGAGACGGCGTCAGCGGCGACACAGATCTCGGCGGCTATGATGCCGTCGGCGATATGCATGAGGGAAGGATAGCGGTCCAGCGTGTTACGTCTACAATAATCGTGCTACGGAAGTCCTATCAGGAGTCCGCTGCCGATCGCCTGCTGCAGCAGGGTCAGTCGTGATAGTTCACCGAGCGCGTAGATCTGACGATTGCCCATGCCGAGCGCGAAGGTGATCTCCTCCTCGGTGAGCATACGCCTGATCCTGAGGGTGATAATATCCTCCGGTCGCGCGACGGCGACGATATCCTGGAGATTGCCGACCCGGGTGGAGCCGTTCACCGAGAGGATCCGGTCTCCGCGACGCAGACCGGCCCGGGCCGCCGGGGAATGCTCCTCGACATCCGTCACCGCCAGCGCGTCAGGTCCCTCCGCCTCGGTCCTGAATCCGGTCGCGGCGACCTCTTCGACCACTATCTCCAGACCCCATCCGGCCAGAGCCAGGACCCTCTCGAAGGGCAGTTCCGCTGTCCCGTACACGTACTGTTCCAGGAAAAAGTCGAGGTCGGTCTCGACCAGCGCTCCCGCGGTCTGCACGATCGCGCTCGAACCCTCATACGTTCTCATTCCCCGCCCATACCACGCCGCCAGGAAGGCTATCAGGTCATCGAGTGACTGATGGTTCTCGGTGGCGGACCTCATTTCGAGGTCGAGCTGGAGGGCGAGGAGGAAACCCTTGTTGTGATGATCGATACTCCTGGTCGGCGACCGGTACCAGTCTTCGTCGCGGTACCAGACCTCTTCGGAAGCGCGGGACACCGATTGTGAGAGCCGGGCCGGGGTGTTCTGGAGCCGGGTGATCTCGGAACCGATCCGGGCAAAGAAAGCATCGGACAGCTTGAGCCCTGTCCTCGTCATGAGCAGTTCCGCATAGTAGGCGGCAACACCATCGAGGAACCAGAGACTGTCATCTACCGGCGGGGACGTGAAATCGACTTCGCTATCCCTCTCCGGCTGGATCATGCCTCCCAGCCAGGCGTGAAGGAAAGCTTCCAGCGAGGTCTGAAGGAGGGATTCGATCCCGGTCTCACGGGAATGCACTCCCCAGTGGATCGTCGTCGCGGCGGGATAACCGACCCCTTCGTTTATCCTGTCTTCACTGAAATGGACCGTGAAGAGATAGCTGTCACCGGGCGGAACCCCGAACAGTTCGATGGCCTTCCTGACGAGTCGCTCGAGCCCCTGCTGGTAGCCGCGCACATTGAACCCGGGCAGTCCGTCGAGCACCACCATGACATTCATGCCCCCGAAATCCTCCCCCTCCACGGTGAAGAAGAGTTCCTGATACCGGGCGGCGAGGATCGGTGACTGGACCAGCTGGAGATATGAACCGGCACGGAAGATGGCCGGATCGAACGTCGGTTCGAGCGGAGCCGCCGCATTCCACCCGGGCGGCATCTGCAGACCGACCGTGACCGGTTCGTGCATGTGGTCGGGCAGGTACATGAGCACGGCGGCCGGGTTGAGGAACGCGTGGGTCTCATCCAGCTGGGCGGCATGGGGAGAGGGATCGTTCGCATAGAGGGTATATGTTATGAACGCTTCCTCCACGTCGACCGTATCGATCAGCCACTCCCCCAGCGCCGACTGGCTCACCTCGAGCACGTTCCCCTCGTCGCTCTCGGCCGAGATCTGAAGGATGTATTGAGCGAAGTGCCGGATCCGGTAGTGGCGTGTCCACGACGGCATCACCAGGCGGACATCTTCCCGGTTCAAACCGCTCAACCTCACGGTGACATCCATCAGATGGGCGCTCCGCTGGGTCAGGTCCACCGTGTAGGCAATATCGGTAGGCCCGGACCGATCCGCGGGTATCGCACCCTCGGGCTCGAGCAATACGGGATCCTGGGCGCCGGCAGGTCCGGCCAGCGCGGCGATCATGAGGAGCGTGGCTCCGCTTATTCGAATACCGGGTTTCATCTATAGATGATTGTAGGGATGGTTCCGGGAGGCTACAAGGCGGCAACATACAACGACGCCGGCCCGCGAATGGCAGACCGGCGTCGATCAGAACGAAGACTGATCCCGCGGTAGGGAGTGAAGGAGAGATCGCGAGCGGTGAGTATTACAGATCCTCACCGGGATCCGTCTTCATCTCCCTGACGCAGTCTGCTGAAACCGTGTTTACATCCCCCCGACTCATTCCTCCTGATCTCTGATACAGCCGGCAGTGATAATGGTTCCGGGGCGCCGCCGCGCGAGACTGCCGCCTTTTCCACGCGACGTTACTCCTTATACACTTCGGCCATGCCGGTCAGTTGCTCCACCAGCGCCTGCCGGACGTGCAGCGGTTCGATGATCTCGGCGGCTTCCCCATAAGAGAGGACCCGCTGCAGGAGCCAGCGGGGACTGGATGTCTGATAGGAGAGGGTGACTGATCCGTCCCGACCCGTCCTCCCCCTGCCCTCCTCTTCGATCACCAGCAGGGCCACCGGGGAGAGGTACCGGACTAAAATTTTCTCTTCGGTCTCCGTCTCTACGTACACCCCGTGTGTGAAATGATCCTCGAGGCGGAATTCGTCAGGGACCTCGAAATGTTCCCCTCCCAGGTCGGCTGCCCGGACGTGATCGACCCGGAATGTCCGGATCCCCCCGGCCCGCTCACAGAATCCCACCACGTACCACTGCCCGTCGCTGTTCACTATCTTGTAGGGAGAGATCACCCTCTCGGAGATGGAACCTCTCTGTTCGGTGAAGTACCTGATCTGTACTTTCCGGTTCTCGAGCACTCCCCTCTCGAAGGTGCTGAAAATCTCCGCGGAGAGCGCCGGTGATGCATCGACACCGATCTTCCCCTTGAAGGCGGTCGCCCGGTCAGCCTTGCCTTCCTGATCTCCCGAGATAGTGCGGTAGGCCCGTGCCAGCGCCCGGGTCTCTTTCGCGTCGGTGTGCTCAAGCATGAGCGAGACAGCGGTCCGGAGGGCCATCAGCTCACCGGGCGTGAAGGAGAGCGGCCGTTTGAAATGTTCTCCGGCCCAGATATGGACCCGGTCGTTCTCGATATAGGCGTCCATGACCTCGGCCGAGCCGAACGGCCCGTAGCTGCAGTTCGAAAGGGCCTGCAGATCACGAAGGAGTTCCGCCGGACGGACCTGGAACTCCTCGGAGAGGTCCATCAGACCAACTCCCTGGTTCTGCAGCAGGTAGGGGATCATTCCCAGGATGCGGTTCAGCCGATCGGCGCTCGCCATCAGGCAGTCCCCTCCTCACCGGTCACGTGCAGATCGATCATCCGCCGTATAAGGGAACGCATCTCCCGACGCATCCGGCGGGGTGAGAGTATCTCGACACGGCCCTGCTGGGCGAGGACCCAGCGGCAGAAGGCGGCATCATCCCGCACCTTCATCACCACGACATTGCG
>JALGWK010000016.1 GCA_025774205.1 bacterium | reverse complement strand
GGCAGGTTGTTGTAGCCGGCCAGCTTGTTCTGCCGGCTCGGGTGCTTCAGTTTGCGCAGGGCCTGGGCCTCGATCTGCCGGATGCGCTCACGGGTTACGTTGAAGATGTTCCCGACCTCCTCGAGTGTCCGCGGCTGACCATCCCCCAGACCGAACCTGAGCCGGATGACCCGCTCCTCCCTGGCTGTCAGAGTCGAGAGGACCTTGTTCATCTGCTCCTGGAGCATGAACGCGGCGGCGTTCCGGGCGGGTGAATCGGCCTTGGGATCCTCGATGAAGTCGACCATCTGCGAGCCTTCGTCATCTCCAACCGGCTTGTCGAGACTGATCGGGTTGTGGGCCACCTTGAGGACCGTTCTCAACTTGCTGATCGGCATGTCGAGCCGTTCGGCGAGTTCCGGCGGGGTTGGTTCCCGGCCATCCTCCTGCACCATCGCGCGGCTGGCCCTGAGGATTTTGTTGATCGCCTCGATGGTATGCACCGGCACCCGGATAGTCCGGGCCTGATCGGCGATAGCCCTCGTGATCGCCTGGCGGATCCACCAGGTGGCGTAGGTGGAGAACTTATACCCTTTTTTGTAATCGAACTTCTCGACCGCCCGCATCAGCCCGGCATTCCCCTCCTGGATGAGATCGAGGAACTCCAGACCCCGGTTGGTGTACTTCTTGGCGATGGAGATCACGAGTCGGACGTTCGCTTCGACCATTTCCTCCTTCGCCTGCTCATGCTCCATCTCGAGATCGCGTATATGCCGCAGTTCCCCCCGGAGGCGGCTCTTGTCGGCGCCGGTATCCTGTTCAAGCCGCCTGACCCGGCGTTCGATGTTGGCGATCTCACGCCACATGTCCCGAACCAGTTCCGGCCGGTAACCGGTCTCTTTCTCAACCTGTTTGGCCGAGATATGTTTGCCCGCGTTCTGGGCGTACTCCTTGATCTGTTCCCGCTTCAGGCCGACCTTCTGCTCGACCGACCTGATCTCCTGCTCGGTCTCTTCCATATCCCCGAGACGCTCGGTCATCTCAAGGATCATCTGATCCATCCAGTTCGGATGGATATTCATCAGGTTGAAGATCTTCCAGGCCTTCTCGCACTGTTCGGTGAACTTGATCTCCAGTTTCTCACGACTCGATTCCGAACGGCAGCGTCTGATGTCCCGGCGGATGTTCTCGATCGTCATCTCATGCTTCTCGAACCTGGTCACGAGCTTGAGGAAACGATCGCGGGCCGGACCTGTATCGCCGTCCCGGAGCTCCCCGTCGACGACCTCGTCCACGCGCAGCTTGCTGGCCCGGACCTTCCGACCGAAACTCGAGACCGTATTAAACGAGCTTTTCGACCGCACGAGGATCTTCTCAATGCCGTGCTGGGCGGATTCGATCCGGCAGGCGATCTTGATTTCTCCCTGTCGATCGAGCAGTGGTACGCGCCCCATTTCCCGCATGTAGATCCAGACGGGATCGTCGTATTTCACCCGACCGAGAGGTTCGACAGCGGCCCGTTCCTGGCGTTCCTTCCAGTCCTTCCGGTAATCCTCCTCGACATCCTCTTCCCAGTCGCCCCCCCGTTCTCCCTGTTCTTCCTGTTCTTCCTCCTCCTCCTCCCCACCTGCGGCAAGGAGCTTCGCATCCTCGTCTTCACCCTGGATCTCACTCGCCGTGGCTTTCTCCGGGACGCTCTTACCCTCTACCACAGCCAGCGGGACCTCGATGTCATCGAGCTCGTCACTGTCCACGAGTTCGATCCCCATGGACCGGATGGTCTCGTAAATGGCATCGATCCCGCCCTCACCATTGAAATCATCCGGAAGGAGGTCATTCACCTGCTGGAAACTGACCACCCGTGCTCGTTTGAGAAGGTCCTGGAGTTCCTTCAGACCGTTCTGAGGCTTCTGATCACTCAATGCTCATCTCCTGGTACTCTTTCAACAACCGCTCGACTGTCTCGTTGTCCCCGGCCCGCCTGGCCTGATCGATCGAGGCTTTCAACCGGCGTCGCCGGTCCTTCCTCTTTCGACCCTCCACGCTGTGCAGGAACTGCTCCACAATGGCTGTATCTTCTTCGGTCGGGATCGCAGCATCTTCAGCCAGCAGAGATGCTATAAGACCCCGTTCGGCGGGTTCAGTGACCTCCAGCAGGCGATCGATACTTACCGATCCCTCACTCTCGAAATCATCCCTGATCCGCGCGAACAGGGCGGATGCCCGGCCGTCCTTGAAATCTTCGCTGGTGACACCGGTCAGAACCTCCCGGCTCAATTCACCGCCGGCGAGGAGCAGCCTCAACAGGTCACTTTCGATCCGTGCCGGCGGCGTCAGGGGCAGAACAGCAGACTCCCCCGCCCGTTTTTCCTCATATGGGGCTTCGCGGGAGGTGATGGTCTGCATCTCCCGCCGAAGAGTGTTTTCCTCGATACCAACCCGGGAGGAGATCTCCTGGAGATTGAGATCGAGCCGCAGGGTATCGATGTCATGACGCAGATAATCGAGCAGGTCCCGGGTGGCTGATGCCCGCGCTCCCACGTCCATCTCCTCCAACGTCATCCCGAGCGAATCGAACCAGAAGGACACGATCCCGCTGGCGTGCCGGATCCGGGAGCGGAATGCCTCGGCTCCCTCGTTCCGGATCATCGTGTCGGGGTCCTCGCCGTGCGGCATCGGCAGGAACGAAACATCGAGACCTTCCCTGACGAGGCTGCCGTAGGAACGGAACGCCGCTTTCAGCCCGGCGGCGTCGGAATCGAAGAGGAGGAGGACCCGCTTCACAAGTCGTTTCAAAACCAGCGACTGCTGGTTGGTGAAGGCCGTTCCGCTGGCGGCGACAACCCCCATGATCCCGGCCTGGTGGAGGCTCATGACATCGAATTGTCCTTCCACCAGCAGGCCGCGTTCCTCCTTCAGCATTGTTTCCACCGCCTGGGGAAGGCCGTAAAGAACACTCCCTTTATGGTAGACGGCCGTTTCGGGGCTGTTGAGGTACTTCGGCGCCCGGTCGGTGTCCTCCAGGGTTCTGCCGCCGAATCCGCAGACGCGGCCACGGCGGTCCATGAACGGGAAGACAAGCCGGTTCCGGAAGGCGTCGTAGAATCCTCCCCCGTCACGCGGCTTGATGAGGCCTGCCTGCTCCTGCAGCGCTTCAGAGAACCCTTTCTGCTTCATATGACGGAGAAGCGCGTCCCAGCCTTCCGGCGCGAAACCGAGTCGGAATGTCCTGGCCGTGATTCCGGTGATTCCCCGGCTCTTCAGGTAGGCAACTCCCTCCCTGCCCGACTCACTCTTCAGCTGGGATTGGTAGAAGAGTGCGGCCTCTTCGAGGGCACTCCAGATCTGATCCCGATCCCGCTCGCGCGCTTCCACTCCGGGCTCACGTTTCGGCAGCGCGATACCAGCCCGACCGGCCAGTTCTTCCACCGCCTGGGGGAAGGTCATCCCGTCATGTTCCACCAGGAAGGTGATGGCATTGCCCCCCACTCCGCAGCCGAAGCAGTAGTACATGCCTCGTTCCCGCTGAACGCTGAACGAGGGGGTCTTCTCGTTGTGGAAGGGGCAGAGACCGAACCAGTTCCGACCCTTCTTCTTCAGTTTTACATAGGGGCTGATGACGTCGACGATGTCGGTGGCGGTGCGGATCTCTTCCAGGAAGTGCTCATCGAATCTCATGCCTGAGCCCCTTCCAGTTTCACCCAGGTGACACCGGTGCCGCCGGGGGTGTCCATCTCGACGCCGTACTCCGAGACCTGGTCGTGGTCACGCAGGACCTCGTCAACCACCCGTCGCAGCACGCCGGCTCCCGATCCGTGGATGATCCGTACCCGGGAGAGACCGCTGAGCAGAGCGTCATCGAGATATTTTTCGAGGGTGTTTCTGGCTTCCTCGGCCCGTTGTCCGATGATGTCGAGGGTCAGGGCAGTCTGCCTGGTCGGCGCCTGGACGACGACCTGCCGGGGAGTGACCGGTTCGTCCGGGGCAGGTTCGACATCGGCCAGGGCGACATCGAGCGATATGGAGCCCGCCCTGACCCGGACCCTTCTGCCGTCGACGTTCAGGACCTGCGCGGGCCGCTCCAGCCCCTTCAGGTAGACCGTCATACCCTCCACGACGGTGACGTCACCCTTCTCGAACGGTGCCTCCTCGACCGACTCGTCCTGCAGTGTCTCCACCCGTTCCGTCTCGGATCTGATCGCGTCGTGCGCCGCTCTGATGACATCAGCGGAGGCGTCCGACTCACGTATCTCCCTTACTACCCGTTCCACGGTCCGGCGGGCGTCACTGATGATGTCCGCGGCGGTCTCCGCCGCCCGCTTACGCTCCCTCTTCTCGTTGTCAGCGAGATCCCTGGCCAGGTGCTCGTGTTCCCGGCGGGCCAGTTCTGCCTTCCGGGCATCGGCGGCCGCCCTGTTCTCCAGTTCCGACAACCGTTCCCGGGTGGCTTCGGCTTCCCTGAGAGCGCGCTCGAGGTTGTCACCTGCCGGACCCAGGAGTTCACGGGCCCGTTCGACGATCGGCGCCGGGATACCCGATCGCTCGGCGATCTCGAACGCGAATGATCGGCCCGGTTCTCCGTGGCGGTACTCGTAGGTCGGTGTGAGGGCCTCGCTGGAGAAGATCATCCGGCCGTTGGCCATGCCGTCGGCCTGCGCGGCGTGAGCCTTGATACGACCATCATGGGTAATGCACACGACCCACGATCCGTCCGCAGTCAGTTCTTCCAGGATCGCGATGGCCAGGGCCGCTCCCTGGGCCGGATCGGTACCCGCCCCTGCTTCATCGATCAGGTTGAGGCGGGGACCAGCACCGCTGTCCAGCATTTCACGGATTCGGCGCAGTCGCGCCGTGAAGGTGGAGAGATCGGTTTCGATCGATTGTTCATCGCCGATATCCACGTGCAACCGCTCCAGCCATGGCAATCGACTCTCTTCCGAGGCCGGGATCGGCAGGCCGCAGAGGGCGAGCGCGGCACAGAAACCGATGGTCTGGAGGGCCACCGTCTTCCCCCCTGAATTCGGGCCCGAGATGACCAGTGTGCGGGCTTCCCCGGTGAGGCTCAGACTGAGCGGAACAACCTCTGCAGCCCCGTGTGAGGCTGCCAGGAGGGGGTGGCGGGCTTCAAGGAGGATCAGATCCCCGTCCCCTGATACGGTGGGAAGCATGAAGGGCCCTGCTTCACGGTAACGGGCCGCTGCCTGCGCCGCGTCGAGAACAGCCAACCGGTCGAGATCGAGGTCTATCTCCACGACCCGCTCGGCCAGCATGGCGCTCAATTCGGTGAGTATCCGCTCGGTTTCCCTGGCCTCGTCCCGGCGGATCTCCTTCAACTCGAGGGCCATCTCGGAGACCTCGCGCGGTTCGATGAAGACTGACTGGCCGCTCCGCGAGCGGTCGATGACAACACCGGCGATGGTGCCCTGCGATTCGGCCCGCACCGAGACCACGTATCGACCTTCCCGCAGAGCCGGTTCAGGCTCCTGTGCCAGACCCTCCCGGTAGAGACGTTCGGTGATCTCGTGAGCACTCTGCCGAACGTTCTCCTGCAGCCGCACCAGTCGTTTCCGCAGGGAGGCGAGCAGGTCGGTGGCGTCATCCCTGATGCTGCCGTCCCGGTCGATCGCCCGGTCAAGCCGTTCGTTTTCAGTCGCGTACCGGCCGGGAAAACCATGAAGCCGCCCGACCGTCGGCAGCTGTTCCGGGCCATTGGCGGCGGTCCAGCTCCCCAGTTCATCGAGGGCGCGCACCACGTTGCCCAGCTCCCGGAGGGCACCCCCGTCCAGGACCGCACCGCTCTGCTGGAGTCGTTTCAGGTGTTCATCTGCGTCGGGGAGTTCAGTGAAGGGGATCCGGGGCTGACCGTCGATGGCCCGGCCCACCTCGGCAACGACCTGCTGATGGTCATGCACCGCGTCGATATCACCAAGCGGTCGGGTGTTCTGAAGGAGCCGATTGCCCCGCGGAGACCAGGTGCCTCCGGCGATCCTCTCCAGGAGATCTGTGAAGGAGAGGCGGTCGAGATCGTAACGGCTCACTCAGCGTTCCGCTGGAGTTCTTCACCAGCCAGTCGATTGACCAGTTTACCGTCGGCCTGACCCTTGAGCCGGGTCATGGCACCTTTCATCAATCGTCCAATGTCGGCCGGTCCGCTGAACTCTTCAGCGCTGATGATCTCGCGGATCACGTTCCGGATTTCATCCTCACCGAGCAGTTCCGGCAGGTAGCGCTCGATTACGGCCAGGTCTCTCTGTTCCTTTTCGGCCAGATCATCGCGGCCCCCCGCCTGGAAAGCCTCGATCGACTCACGACGTCCCTTGGCCTGTTTCACCAGGACAGCCATGACATCATCGTCGGTGAGATCTTCCTGTTTCTCAATCCGGGCGTACTGGATCTGCGAAATCAGGAATCTGAGGGCGTTGGTGCTGTCCTGGTCGCCCTGCTTGAGTGATGCTATAAGGTCCTGCTTAAGCGTCTCTTCAAGGCTGGACATCGACCCTCCCGGGCAGGAGTCAGGTGCGGTCTGCGGCGCGATTTCGCTGACTTTTCACCATCGCTGTGCCTCATATGCGCCGCAGCGGTCGTGTGGGTGGAGAAAAAGAGACAAAAAGGTATGAAACGCAAGGTCTTTATTATGTGCGGCGCATCTGCGGACGACCGGGAGATGGGTCCGGACCGGGCGCAACCGTTATGCGGGGAAGATGCAGATAGCGTGAAATTGAGTCAGGCAGTACCAATAAGCAGCAGTGAGAGCGAAACAGCTGCAGCTGTCTCGCTTCTCAGGCGGCGGACTCCCAGATGGACCGGAATACCGCCAACGGCAGTGACAGCGGTCAACTCGGCGTCTGTGAGACCACCTTCAGGTCCGATCAGCAGTCCGATACCACCCTTCTCCGGCATCCTGGCCGAATGGACGAAATGTGACAGACCCTCCTCCGCTCCCGAATCGGCGACGAGCAGCAGTTCATCATTCCGTCTCTTCAGAAATTCTTCCCATGACATCGGCTCATCGATGACCGGGATCCGGCCCCGTCCGCACTGCTTGACAGCCTCGCGCGCGAGACGGCGCAGTCGATCGGTGCGGACACCATGCCGCTCCACTCGTTCGGTGACAAGTGGTGTCATGCCCGTCATGCCGATCGCCGTACCCTGTTCCACGATCTGCTCGAGGTGACCGGAACGGATAAGTCCCTGGTAGAGAGTCACCTCCCGATCGGGTTCACGCCATCGAGGCTCGTTCTCCACGACCAGCAGGCTGGCTTCCCGGGGATCGGCTTCCTGCAGACGGCAGTGACAGGCTGTACCGGTGCCGCTGACTGCCCAGACCATGTCTCCCGCCCTGAGCCGACGGACGCGTACGGCATGGTGGCTCTCTTCGGCCGAGAGCACGATCTCCTCTCCGACCTCCGGTCCGGGGCCTCCGGCCGTGAAGAGGACGCACTCGATCCCGCTCACATTTTCACTCCCCGGATGATGATCCAGCCGTCACACTCGTCGATGATCCGGGCCTCGAAGGAGGCCGCGCGCAATTGATCGATCACGGCATTCCCCTCTTCATCTCTCAGGCCGGAGGCCAGGAGTACGCTGCCCGGTGCCATCACCTCACTGAGGGCCTGACTCTCCATCCTGAAAAAGGTGAAGTAGACGTTGGCCAGCACGATGTCGAACGTCGCCTCCGAAGGCAGCGCCGGGAATTTCGCCTGGATCACGAGGACCCGGTCGGACATACCGTTCATCTCTACATTGGCCCGCGCCGCCTCAACAGCATCACGGTCGTAGTCGACTGCTACAACCCGATCGGCTCCAAGCGCGACGGCGCCCATGGCCAGGATCCCCGAGCCACACCCGAGGTCGAGTACCGATCCATGACGGGAGGAACCGATCGTACGTTCCAGTTCCTCCAGTACGAGGGTTGTGGTGGGATGGTGTCCCGTACCGAAGGCCATCCCGGGCTGCAGCAGGATCGGGATCCTCGGCCCGGGATCGCGTTCCCGCTCCCAGGGCGGGAGGATGAGCAGCCGTTCACCTATCTCGAGGGGTGGGAAGTGATAGCGCCATTGTTCCGCCCAGTCGACCTCCGGTGTCAGCTCAGCCTCACTGAGCGCGAACGGCTCGACCTGTTCACCCAACTGATGCAGGAAGGTCGCCAGACGATTCCGTGAGACACCGGCGGTATCGGCGGGAAAGTAAATATGAAGGGTTGTCTGCCCGGGAGCGCCAGGTTTCTCGGCACCGTCACTGTCGAGAACCTCTACCCCGGGGGCGCCCCAATCCACGACCTCGGCGCTGACCCAGTCCACGTAAGAATTCGGCAGGGTCAGACGGAGACGAGCCCAGCCTTCGCTCATGCGGGCTCCTGGTCGTCGGGTCGGAAACGCTCATTACTGTCCAGTTCCGCGAGCAGATTCCTCTCGGCCGATCCTACCTTCTCGGGGATGAAAATCGAGAGCTCGACCAGCAGGTCTCCGCGGCCGAAGCCGTTCAGGTGCGGCAGTCCCTCACCCCGCATCCGGAGTACTTTCCCGGATCGGCTCTTCGCCGGGATCTTGAGTCGCGCCGTGCCATGGATGGTCGGCACTTCAACCGTTCCGCCGAGGACCGCCCGGGCGTAGGAGATAGGCTTGACCAGGATGAGCTCATCCCCTTCCCGCATGAATTCGGGATGGGCTTTCTCCTCGATGAAAACGATGACATCGCCGGCGGGACCGCCTCGCAGCCCCTTGTTCCCTTCATTCTGGAGAGTGAGGTAGTTGCCGCTGGAGACTCCCGCCGGGACCTTTACCGACAGGGTGACCTGCGATCTGTCCCGGCCGGTGCCGCTGCATTTCGGGCAGGGGTCAGTGATCACCGTTCCTTCACCCTTGCAGGTCGGACAGGTAGTGACGTTCATCATCTGTCCGAAGATCGACCGGGTCACCTGTTGTACCTGACCGGCACCGCCGCAGGTCTGGCAGGTTACCGCCTCCGAGCCGGTCCTGGCGCCGCTGCCTTCACAGGTGCCGCATTGCTCCCATCGCCTGATCCTGACCTTCTTGGTGACGCCGTCGGCAATTTCCTCAAGTGTAAGCGGGAGCTTCACCTCGAGGTTGCCGCCCCGGTTCACGCTCCGTCTCCGACGACCGCCTCTCATCCCGCCTCCGAAGAGGTCATCGAAACCACCGAAGCCGCCGCCGCCGCCGAAAGCCCGGGAGAAAATGTTCATGGCATCGGAGATATCAAAATCGAATCCGAAACCTCCCGCGCCCGCTCCCATGCCGGGTGCCTGATGACCGAAGCGGTCAAACTGGGCCCGCTTCTGTTCGTCCTTCAGCACCTCATAGGCTTCGGTGGCTTCCTTGAATTTCTCCTCCGCGTCGCTGTCACCCGGATTCTTGTCGGGATGGTACTCGAGAGCGAGCTTCCGGTAGGCCTTCTTGATCTCCTCGGTGTCTGCGGTCTTCGCAACCCTCAGCACCTCATAGTAATCACGCTTCGCCATCGATCAGGCGCTCTCCTCATTACCGGCGGCATGCCTCACGACCATGACCCGTGCCGGCCGGATCACCCGATCGTGCAGTCGGTAACCCGTTTCAACCACCGTGGCCACATGATCAGGCGCGATCTCGTCATGGGAACAGACCCCCACCGCTTCATGCCAGTTCGGATCGAACAGCTCTCCGTCGGGAGAAATCCGCTCCACCCCCGCATTGTTGAGTACTTCGTGAAGCTGCTGCAGGATCAGGAGGATGCCGTCGTGGAAGGCGTCGTAATCGCGGGTACCCTCGCTCGAGGAGATGGCCCGTTCGAATGAATCGATGACGGGCAGAAGATCACGTAACAGGGCTTCATGTCCGAAACGGAGAAGATCCATGGATTCCCGCTGGCGACGCTTCTTGTAGTTCTCGAACTCGGCCGAGACGCGGAGCAGTCGATCCTGAAGTTCTGCCAGCTGCGGCTCCTCCGGTGCCCCGGTATCATCGGCGAGTTCTTCCCCGGCCGGGAGGATCTCCTCAGAGTCCGGCTCCTGCTGCTCGTCCCGCATTTTTTCCTGTTTCGACACGGACTCATTCCTTCCGATCAGGCGTCATCTTCCGGTTGATCTTCCTCATCATCCGCGCTTTCGCCGAGCGCTTCGCTTACGATCCTGGCGGTATAGTCCACGATGCTGACCAGTTTCGAATACTCCATCCGCGTGGGACCAAGCACTCCCAGGCTGCCCGAGACCTCACCCACGCGATAGGGTGAGGCGACGATGCTGCAGAATTCGATCTCACCGTCGGGATGTTCTTCCCCGATGGTGATGGTCACTCCATCCTGCTGACTCTGTCCTCCCAGGACCCTGAGGATGATCTCCTTCTTCTCCAGGGCGCCCATCAGTGAGACCATACGTTCACGATCAGCGAATTCAGGCTGGGCGAGAATGTTCGGGGTACCCCAGTAGTGGATCCCCTCGTCCTCATTGGAGGTGGAGAAGATGTCCTCGCTGTTGTTGACGATCAGTTTCAGGATCTTCGGGTCACCGATCGATACGTCCCGCATGCGTTCGTGCACCGATTCCCTGATGATCTTCATCGGCAGTCCCGACAGGCGTTCGTTCAGGAGCGTGGCTGTCTCATGCAGACTCTCGGCCGGCACGGCGACTTCCAGCTCCAGGACGATTGTCCGCAGGAAACCTTTCTCGATGGTCAGGACCACCAGGATCTTGCCGGCTCCGAGGCTGACCAGTTCGATCTTCTCGAAGGTCCCCAGGTCGAGTCGGGGCTCGAGGCTGACGGCGAGGAGTCGGGAGAGATCACCCAGGGCTCTTACGGTTTGATCGAGGACCGACGCGGCATCCCGGACGAGTCCCCCCTGATCTCCCACCACGGCGTCCCGGATGGCAGCGCGCTCCTTGCGGCTCAGAGGGCGCGGAGCCATGAGTTCATCGACGTACATCCGGTATCCGAGACTGGTCGGGATCCGTCCGGCGCTGGTATGAGGCTGCACCAGCAGGCCGGCCTCCTCAAGATCGTTCATGGTGTTGCGGATCGTGGCCGGAGAAAGATCGAGTACGAAACGGCGCACCAGTGTCCGGGAGCCGACCGGGGAGCAGTCGTGGATATACGACTGGACCACGAGACTCAGGATGGTGCGTTCACGCTCTGTGAGGGATCTGTCAGTCATGCCTTCCCTCTGCTTCGGGCATCGTCCGAACGGTGGTGGTAGCGACGGGACCGGTTACTGGCCTCACGTTAGCACTCTCATATGCTGAGTGCTAAGAGCCCAAGATACGTCGATGTCGGCGGAGGGTCAACCGCAGTGCCGATTCAGGAATAATCCGGCCTGTCTTCACCCTCATCGACGCGGACGGTCCGAAGGAGCAGGAAGAGGAATCCACCCCAGACACCTCCCAGGATGATCACCATGGTGATGATACTGTCGAGTGTCACAGGGGAACTCCTTCCTCGAGCACTGGTGCCCCTCCGGCATTCCGCAGGAGCGCGACCATCCGGTTGTTGAATGCCATCAGCACAATGACGGCCAGGCCCCACTGGAAGAGGCAGGTGCCAAGGCTCTCGGCAGCGAAAGGATTCCACCACTTGTCGGCCCAGCCGAATGAACGGATAGCCCACCAGCTGATGAGGACCGTGAATTCGGCCGGTACCAGCACGCCGAAGAGACTGTTGAACCAGCGCCCGAGGTGGATCTCGTTGCCGGGCAGGTTGATGAGTTCTATCCGGACCCGGGAGAGTCCGTACTTGATGGCGGCGAACGCGAATATCCCGCCGCTGACCATCAAACCGAGCCCCCAGGCCCAGTCCTGGTTCACGAAGAATCCCAGGCTCAGTGCGCTCGGAATCCCTCCGACGAAGGCCGCCGCGAAGACGACCTTGATGGCCTTCTGCCGCTTCATGCCGAAGTCGATCAGAACCCTGGTGGCAAGTTCCACCATGGCGATGAGGCTGGAGAGGGCTGCCGCGGAGAGCGCCAGGAAGAAGACAGCGCTGAAGAACTGTCCGAAGGGCAGTTTGCCGAAGAGGATCGGAATCCAGACAAAGGTGAGGCCGGTCGCCGCCGGTCCGCTGAAGGTGGCTACCTCGAAGGCATCCTGGAAGGTGGGGAACGAGGCAAACACCGTCGGCAGTACGGCCAGGGCGGCCAGCATGCTCATGCTGTTGTTCCCGAGCCCCACGATCAGACAGTTCTTGACGGTATCTTCCTTCTCCCGGGTATAGACCGCATAGGTCAGGAGCAGGCCCCAGCCGGCACCGGTCGACCAGGCCGACTGGGTCAGGCCTTCAAGCCAGATGCGATAGTCGGAGAGGCTGCTCCAGTCGATGTGGAACATGAACTGGAGACCCTTTTCGGCTCCGGGCAGGGTCAGGGCCCGGACCGCCGCGACCAGCAGCATGATGGCAAGGATCGGGATCAGGACGCGGTTCGCCCGTTCGATGCCGTTGACCACGCCCTTGTAGACGATCCACGCGCAGATGCCGATCGCCAGCAAATGAAAGGGTACCGCCCAACCGGATGTGGCGAACGATTCGAAGGATTGCTGCGCGGCCACCGGGTCGGTCATGCGCGCCAGGTCGATCGTGGCCTCGGTATGATGGACCCTGGTGAGCCATCTGCCGCCGACAGCCGATATGAAATAGCGGAGGCACCAGCCGGCCACCACCGAGTAGTAGAACATGATGAAGGTGGTGACGGCGGCTACGAAACCACCCATCCAGGCGAACCGTTCGCCGATCAGGTCGGTGAACGAGCCCACGAGCCCTTTCCGGGTTTTCTTTCCCATCCCCATCTCGAGGATCAGCAGTGGAACCGACCAGATGAAG
>JALGWK010000211.1 GCA_025774205.1 bacterium | reverse complement strand
CCGTTCTGGCGAAACTGGAGATGGAACCGATCCGGTACAGCAAACCGGGACTGGTGTCGCAGATCCAGTATCTCAGTGGAGCCACCAGCCGGGGTGATGTGAAACTGAGCACCGACGTCCAGCACCGGTTCGAGATGCTGAACCATGAACTGAACGTTATCCGGCAGGAAGTGGAGCGACTGCTGGGACAGGAACATGAGAAACACATCAGGTGACCTGGAGGATGAAATGACATCGAAGAAGAGATTCAGTCGCCGCGGATTCATGAGATCATCCGGCATGGCTGCTGTGGGCGGTGGTATGGCCGCCACCGGGCGGATGCCCGGCCTGGCCGTTCCGGAACCGAAACAGGATCTGAAGATCATGGGATACCGGACCCTGGGACGGACCGGATTCGAGGTCTCCGATATCAGTTATGGCGGCGGCACGCTCAACAACGCCAACGTCCTGCAGGTCGCGCTCGACATGGGGGTCAACTACATCGACACCGCTGAGCATTACGTCAACGGCCAGTCGGAACGGGCTGTGGGTGAGGCGCTCAAGGGCCGGGACCGCTCGAAGATCTTCCTTACCACCAAGCTCAACCTCCGGTTCGGTGGGGGATCCACGAAGGAGGACCTCAAGCGGCGCTTCTTCCAGTGTCTCGATCGGTGCCAGACAGAATACGCCGACTGCCTCATGATCCATGCCGCTCCGACGGTAGAGTCGGTCAAGCACGAGGACTTTCATGCCGCCTTCCAGGAACTGAAGGCCGATGGCAAGGTCCGGTTCCTCGGTCTCTCCAATCATGGTATCGAACAGTCGTGGTGGGGACAGCAGGAGGTACCGATGGAGAACATCATCGGCGCCGCGGCCGAGGACGGCCGGTTCGACGTGGCTCTCTTCGTCTACAACTTCCTCCAGAAAGAGCAGGGGGAGAGTATCATCGCGGCGTGCAAGTCGAGCGGGATGGGCGTCACCCTGATGAAAACCGACCCGATCAACCTCTATGCGGGCATCCGGGATTCCCTGGCCGCGTCGGAGCAGGCCGGTCGCCGTCCTTCCGCAGCGAGAGCGCAGATTGCTCAGGCCTACGAGGATTACATCTCCCGGGCAGATGAGTTCAAAACCCGACATGGTGTCGGATCGGAAGAGGAAGCCCGCTCAGCCGCGATCAGGTTCTGCCTTACGAATATGGATGTCCACTGCGTCTGTCCGAGCATCAATACGTTCGATGAGCTCGAGAATTTCGTCACTCTGTCGGGTCAGAAACTGACGGTCGATGATGACGTTCTCCTGAGCAGCTATGAGGATACGCTCGGCCAGTACTATTGCCGGCACGCGTGTAATGAGTGTGAGCCGGCCTGTCCTCACCAGGTACCGGTGAACACGATCATGCGCTACAACCACTATTTCGATGCCCAGGGTCGGGAGAAACACGCCATGCAGAAGTACGCGAGGCTGGAGGCGGCCGACGTGCTGTCCTGCCTCGACTGTCCGGGACACTGTGAAGCGGCCTGCCCGCACCAGGTCCCGGTCCGCAGTCTGCTGGTGCATGCTCACAACAACCTCTCCCTTGATTGAACTGCGATCCGTAACGCCGGCGACTGGAGATATCGTGATGGACTGGAAGGCTTGCCTGATGATCCCCCTGGCAGTGCTGCTCCTTGTCGGCTGTTCCGGGCAGGAGGGGGGATTCCCCGAAGTCGAGGGCTGGTCGCGTGAGGGCGAGGTGCAGGTCTGGAACGCCGAGAACCTCTGGGAGTATATCAACGGTGCTGCCGAGCTCTTCCTCGACTACGAGGTCACAAGCTGCCATGTGGCCGATCTGACGGCTGGTGAGATCACGGTGACCGTCGAGATCTACGACATGGGCACTCCTCTGAACGCGTTCGGCATATTCGAGCTGGAGAGTTCGGGCCGGGGGCAGGAGTTTCCCGGAGCGGTCGAGGCGCTGGTCTCGCCTCCCTGGCAGGCCCTCCTGACCAAGGGGACCAGCTATATCAAGGTCAACACCTTCACCGGCGAATTGACCGAGGCGTCCGGGAGATCACTGCTCGAACGGATCGCTGAGGCTCTGCCCGGGCAGACGGGGTATCCGGCGGCGTTTGACCTGTTGCCCCGATCGGGCCGGGTCGAAGGCAGTGAAGGGTATCAGGCGCAGGGATTCCTGGGGCTGTCTGAATTGAAGCAGTGCCTCCATGCCGATTACACCGGAGCGGATGAGACGACCTGGCAGGGGTTCATCGTGCAGGAAACCCCTGCCACTGCAGCCATCTGGACGGATCTTGCGAAAACATGGGAACCCCTGGAACACCGGGGAACCACCGTCCTGATGAAACAGATCCCCTATCGCGGTCTGGTGGGAGTGGTCCAGACCGACCACGGGATCATGGGTGTTTCAGGCGCTGAAGACCGGGCTCAGCTGATCAGGCGAATCGACGACTTCGCGTTCTGATCGAGGTTTCAGTTACGGCGTTACCGTGAACCGTACTGATTTCAGGACCGTTCCCTCTGCGTCCAGGATGTCAACGCGCCAGGCGCCGACCTCATGCTCCTGGATCCGCTTCGACGTGTAGGTCCGCCAGCTGATCCCTCGGATCGTCAGTTCAACCCGGGCTCGCTCCACATCGCCCCAGTACCAGACGTGACTGATCGTGGTCTCATCCTCGGCACCGGTGATCTTCGTGAAGCAGCAAAGCGTCTCGTCCGTCACGGAGAATGTCGTGTCGGCATCGACCGGTGCCCGCTCCTCCACACTAGTACAGATGACGCCCGTCTCGACCGTCAGGCCCTGGGCCATGGTCGCGGCGGGCAGGCAGAGAAAGAGGAACAATGGCAGCAGGATCGGCAGCAGTGGATATCTGATACGCTTCATTGGATAACCTCCGGTTTGCATTCGGGACCTCGCATGCCTGAGTACCCCAATAATCATACCTGCTTGCGACAACATTCTTCCGGTATACCGGTGCAACCTTGTCTGAGATCGGTACGTATAACTGGTCACACGATATATACCCAGACCAACTAAGGAGGGGGTACGTGTTCGGTCCTGAACTCAAGAAGGGGAGTGTAGAGCTGCTGGTTCTCAGCATGCTCAAAGATGAACCGCGTCACGGATACCAGATCGGCAAACTGATCGAACTCCGCTCCAGCGGTCGTCTCCAGTTCAATCCTGCCACCCTGTATCCGGTGTTATACCGCATGGAAGAACGCGACTGGATTGCGGGAACATGGGTCGAGAAACCGGGCGAACGCCGACGCTGTTTCTACAGGCTGACACGGAAGGGTGAAAAGGTGCTGATCGAACAGAGGGAGCGGTGGAAGGAATTCTCCGCCGCTATCGACGAAGCGATAGGGTTCAGTCATGCCTGACTGGCGGAGTGAAATCCGGCATCGGCTCGAACTCCCGGAATTGAAGGGTCTGCGGGAAGAGCGGATCGCTGAGGAGATCTCCGGACAGCTTCAGGACTTCTACGAAGAGGCACTGAACCAGAGATTACCGGAAGGTGAGGCCGTTCAATATGCCCTCGACCGGTTCGACTGGTCCACCCTCGCTGATGGTCTGCACCATTCCGAACGGCGACAGCGACGGCCACGTTTTTCCGTCTGGACGGAGAAGCTGGAAGGCCGCTTCCGTCTGAGGGGCGGCGTGTGGATCATGCTCGCGGATACAGTCCAGGACGTGAAGTACGCATTTCGCCAGTTGCGGAACAATCCCGGAGTTACCGGCGCGGCTGTGCTCTGCATGGCGATCGCCATTGGTGGTGGAGCGGTGCTCTACTCGACCGCGGTCCTGACCCTGCTGCAACCATCCCTGGCGAGCGAGCCCGATCGGGTGGTCAGGATTTACACCCGGTGGGAGGGAGCCAACGAATACAACTCGATGTCCTATCCCGACTTCGAAGATATCCGTCGGGAGGTGAACGCGTTCGAGCACGTCGTGCTCGC